>JBHHUI010000597.1:0-2680 GCA_046753805.1 Anaerolineales bacterium | reverse complement strand
ATATCAGGCCTAGTAGTAGTTTTATTGAGCCGCGCCCGCATTGGAGGCTCGCGGACAACATTACAACTTTACAACCCGCGCGCCGCCGTGGGATCGCTTGACGGCATTACGCGTGTCCACCACCAGCTGCGCCGCGCTAAGTATCGTTTCCCAGTTATACACGCTGTGGTCGGTCACGATCACGATGCAATCGGCCGCCTGCAGCGCCTCCGTATCCAGCGGGGCAGACTCCATCCGCACCTCGTCAAAGCTGAGCGTGTCCACCAGCGGATCGTTGTACGTCACTACAGCGCCTTGCTGCTGCAGCAACTGGATGATGTCGATGGCCGGCGACTCGCGCACGTCGTCCACATCGCGCTTGTAGGCCACGCCGAGCACGAGCACGTTCGAGCCGCGCACCGGCTTGCGATCGTCGTTTAGCGCCTCGGCGATCTTCGTCACCACGTAGCGCGGCATATTGGTGTTGATCTCGTCGGCCAGCTCGATGAAGCGCGCGTTGTAATTCAGCGTCTTCAACTTCCACGACAGGTACAGCGGGTCGATCGGGATGCAATGCCCGCCCAGGCCGGGTCCCGGGTAAAACGGCATGAAGCCGAATGGCTTGCTCTTGGCCGCCTCGATGACTTCCCAAACGTCCACGCCGAGTTTGTCACACATGATGGCGATCTCGTTGATGAGGCCGATGTTCACGGCCCGGAAGGTATTCTCCAGCAGCTTGACCATCTCGGCCGCGCGGGTGGACGATACTGCGACCACGTTCTCTACAGCAGTTGAGTACAGCGCCACGGCCACCCGGCCGCACGCGGGCGTCATGCCGCCGATCACCTTCGGCGTGTTGCGCACGCCGTAATTTGCGTTGCCGGGGTCGATCCGTTCCGGCGAGAACGCCACAAAGATGTCTTCGCCCACCACAAACCCATTGTTCAATATGCGCGGCAAAACGATCTCTTCGGTCGTGCCCGGATAGGTCGTGCTCTCCAGGACGATCAGTGCGCCTTTTTGCAGGTGCTGCGCAACGTCTTCGGCGGCGCTGATGACATACGACATATCCGGATCGCGCGTCTTGCGAAGCGGGGTCGGCACGCAAATGCTGATGGCGTCCAATCCGGAAATGGCAGCATAGTCCGTTGTAGCAGACAGCTTGCCAGCCGTGCGGAGCGCCGCCACCACTGCGCCAGAAATATCCGGGATGTAGCTCGCGCCACGGTTGATGGCATCGACTTTCTCAGCGCTGAGGTCAATGCCGACCACCTCAAACCCGGCGTGAGCGAACTCGACCGCCAGCGGCAGGCCGACGTAGCCCAAGCCGATGACGCCGACGCGCGCCGTGCGCGCATCGATCTTGTCCAGGAGCGTATTCATCGCTGACATGTTGGATTACTCAGTCGTCTATAACGACCGCACTTGGAGCCGGACGCTGCGAGATCGGATCCGCCAGCTCGCGGCCGTTGCGGAAATGCTGCAGCACTTCTTCCAGTGTGGCCTGTAGCGATTTCGTGGGCTGCCAACCAATCGCAGCTTTGATCTTGGCGGTGTCGGGCACGCGGCGGCGCATGTCTTCAAATCCCTGTTCATAGGCTTCCTCATAGGGAACGAGCAGGATGCGCGAGTTGCTGCCGGCCATGGCCTTGACTTTGTACGCCAGATCGAGAATGGTTGTCTCTTCCTGCGAGCCGATATTGAAGACCTGTCCCTCGGCGGGGGTCGCCTCCGCCAGACCGATGATGGCCTGCACGACGTCGCTGACGTTGCAAAAGCAGCGGCTCTGTTGGCCGTCGCCGTAAACGGTAATGTCATCGTCGGAAAGCGCCTGCCGCACAAAGCGCGGGATGACCATGCCGTAGCGACCACGCTGGCGCGGCCCCACCGTGTTGAACAGCCGGAAGATGACAACCGGCAGCCCCATCTCCTTGTGGTACGCCAGCGCCAGGAATTCGTCCAACGCCTTCGAGGTGGCGTATGCCCAGCGGCTCCGAGTCGTCGCCCCCATCAGTCGGTCGGCATCCTCGCGGTACGGCACGTCGTCGGACTTGCCGTAGATTTCGGAAGTAGAAGCGATGAGCGTCTTCTTGCGATAGCGCCGCGCGGTGCGCAGCACGATCTCCGTGCCCATCACATTCGTCTCGATGGTGTGCACCGGCGAGCGCACGATCAACTCCACGCCGACGGCGGCTGCCAGATGCACGATGAGGTCGCATTCGCTCACGAGCCGGTCCATCACCGTGGCGTTGGTGATTGTTTCGATGACGAGCTGAAAATTGGGGTCGGCCGCGAGGTGAGCGACGTTTTCGATGCGTCCAGTGGAGAGGTCATCCACCGCAGTGACGGTATGCCCGGCGGCGAGCAATGCCTCGTCCAGGTGGCTGCCGATGAAACCTGCTCCGCCGGTGATGAGATAGTGCATAGCAGATACCTTCTAAATGAATCGCAGTCGCGCCATTATAACGCTCATGGGACGTGCGGTGACGATTTGTAGTCGGGCAACGTCTTGGCGCTTCGCGGGGGGCTGAATTCGCGGACGGTTAGTAAACGACTGGGTAGTATGGCCGATAGAAGACGAGACGAATACGATAATTCCCGTTCTGCAGCCCCCAATCGGGAGACAGGTCGTCGGTGTTCCAAGTGCGTCCCCTGTCTGTGCTCCAAGCGCTGGTCGTCGTCATGCTTTCCAGACTATAGC
>JBHHUI010000596.1:0-2683 GCA_046753805.1 Anaerolineales bacterium | reverse complement strand
CGGTCTTCCTTCGGATTGGCGACGAATTCCGAGGGGTGCGCCTGCTCAACGATTTGCCCGCCGTCGAAGAAGATGACGCGGTCGGCGACCTCGCGCGCGAAGCCCATCTCGTGCGTCACGGCCACTATGGTGAAACCACTGGTCGCCAGGTCGCGCATCACGTCCAGCACTTCCTTGATCATCTCCGGATCGAGCGCGGACGTAGGCTCGTCGAACATCATGATCTTGGGCTGCATCGCCAGGGCGCGAGCAATCGCCACGCGTTGCTGTTGCCCGCCGGAAAGTTGGCCGGGGTACTTGTTGGCCTGCTCCGGGATGCCGACGCGCTCCAGCCACCGGGTGGCGATCTCCAACGCATGGTCACGCGTCCACTTACGCACGTTGATTGGCGCGAGTGTGATGTTATCTATCACCGTCAGGTGTGGAAACAGATTGAATTGCTGGAAGACCATGCCAACTTCGCGGCGGATCTCCTGAATATTGCGAATATCGTGCGACAACTCAATGCCATCGACGATAATGCGGCCTTCCTGGTGTTCCTCCAACCGGTTGACGCAGCGGATGAACGTCGATTTGCCTGATCCCGAGGGGCCGATGATGACGATCACCTCGCCCGTCTTCACCCGCAGGTCAATGCCACGCAGGGCCTCAAATTCGCCAAACCACTTGTGAACATTCTCGCAAATGATGATTTCATCGACGAAGCTCTTTGCCGGGCCTTCCATTTCCATGTTGATTGTGCTCCTCATCTACGTGAAACGTAAAACGTAATGCGTGAATTCGTCTCGTCACGTAGGACATTCACTCATTCATTGTCTCTTACTGAACATCGTTTACTAATTCCTGTTCACTGCCTCAACGTTCCCCAACTCCCAGCCGGACTTCCAGCCGGCGGCTGTAGGAGGACATGGCTAAGCTGCCAAAGAAGTAAACAACGGCCATAAACACATACAGTTCCGTGCGCAATCCCAGCCATTGGTTATTGGAAAGAATCGCACGTTGAATACCCAGGAAATCAAACAAGCCCACGATAGACACCAGCGAGGACGACTTAAACGCGCCGATAAACTGACCCACAATCGCAGGGATGACGATACGCAACGCCTGGGGCAAAATGATGAAGCGCATCTTTTGCAACGTGTTAAAGCCCAGCGCATCGGCAGCTTCGTATTGCCCATTTGGAATAGCCTGTAAGCCGCCGCGAATAACCTCCGCCATGTACGCGGACGAAAAGAACGTATAGCCCACGATCACTGGCCAAGGCTTGGGAATATCGGTCCCGGTTTCAAAAAAGAAGGGCGCCATGATGATGCCCATGAACAGCAGTGTGATGAGGGGCACGCTGCGTACAAGCTCGATAAATGTCGTACTGGCGCCAGAGACTACGTTACCCCGGAAATTGTGCTGGAAAAAATAGGCCGCGATCAAAATTAAAAGCGGCCAAAATGCGAAAAGCTGCTCCACCGTATTACGGGCATCCGCCAGCAATTGCGGCGTGGTCGCAGTGAACCCCCATACAGCGGCCCCGATTGCCGCCGGCCAGACAATCCAGGCTGGTATGCCGTAAACCCGGCTGCGCCGCCCCAACGCCAATAACATACCGATCGGCAATGACAGCACAATGACCGAAGCAGCAATGATCAGCGTCAGCATCAGGCCGCCCCAGTTGTCTACATTAATGGGGGGAAGAATCTCACTGCGCCCAATTGCCCACCAGATCGAATAAAGCGCCGGCCACACTACTGCCGAAACAGCCAGGCTCAGCCAGTTAAAATGGATCACCCTCTGCCACCATAACAGGGCATACGCTCCCAACACCAAGAATTCACCGACAAGCACGACATTTAGCTTGTAGGGGTCATCGGGCACGCCCGCCAGAAACATGTACAGGATCACCGGTGAAAGAAACCACAAAACCGTCGTCGCCCGACCCACTGGCTTCATCCGTTCCCGCAATGAGGGCCGGCTTGCAATGTAGCTGACCGCCCACAACGCGCCAATAAAAATCAGCGCCAGCCATACACGCCAGGAATTCTCTGGCTCCAACAGTCCCGTCAATAGCAGTTTACGCGCGCCCCAAATCACGCCCCAGGTAGCGCCCTTTGTTACCTGCTGGAATTCCGGCGCTGTCTCCGCCGGATTGAAATTGGCGTCCACAACCGCCCACCGCCAGATGCCGTTTGCCGCCGCGATGAGCGCCAACGCCAAGAACAGGGTAAGCAAGGCATTGGAGACGGAACTAAGCAGGTTCTCTTTAAGCCAGCGGCTGACGGCCGTGTGCCGATGGCGCAATTCACCTACAACGACCATTAGAACGCCGAGCAGCCAGGCCGCCAGGGTAATAAGCGTCGTGAGGGGCAGTTTGTTATATTGCCCAACAGAAAAAGAGGCGGTGATCAGCGTCAGGAACACGATCCAGACTGCCAGGTACCAGGAACCAGTGAAATTGTCTTGCAGAAACAGTTGCCAGTTGAAACCTCTGCCCACAGACCCTCGCAGCCGGGCAATGGATGCTGTTACCGTTGTCATCGTTATCTCTCCACTAGTTTCGCGCGCTCATTGTACCAATTCAACACGATGGAGAATGCAAAGCTGATGAATGCATACACCAGCATCATGAGTACAAATAGCTGTAGGGTGCGTCCCGATTGGTTCATCGTCGTAAACGAGACGTTGTACATAT
>JBHHUI010000595.1:0-2687 GCA_046753805.1 Anaerolineales bacterium | reverse complement strand
CGGTCAGGTCCTTTGTCACGGCCGCCACGAGGCTCGGGCGGTTGTTGATGTTGGCCCCCAAAACCATTACGCCAGACTGCACCTGCTTGCGGAACCAGTCAGACATGTCGCGCAGCAATTCGCTGTTTTCAACCTCAACCTGAGCGGACAACACCGGCACACCCTGCACGTGTTGGAGGCCGGCCAGAAGTTCTTTGAACTGGCGCCGGGCTGCGTCTTTCTGCCGGCGTGTGATCTGTTTATTAAGCGCCGAGTTTTCTTCTATCAGGGCCAGGACCTGCCGCGCGACTCCTTCCGGCGTGGTACGGAGGTATGCTGCCGCGCTGTTAAGAACGGTGAGGTGCTCCTGGATGCGAGCGAGCGCCGCGCGGCCGGTCAGGGCTTCGATGCGCCGCACGCCCGCGGCCACCGAACTTTCGCTCGTGATGACAAACGGGCCAATGTCCGCCGTCTCAGGCACATGCGTGCCGCCGCATAGCTCGTAAGAAAACGGCGTCGGTTCACCGATCTTTATCGTGCGTACTGTGTCGCCGTACTTCTCGCCGAACAACGCCATGGCGCCTTCGGCGACGGCGTCCTTGTGCGACTTGTACTCGATGTGCAGCGGGTAATTCGCCAGGATGGCGTCGTTAACGCTGCGAGAGATCTGTGCAAGCTCGTCCTGTGTGAGCATCGCGTGGTGGGTAAAATCGAAGCGCAATCGGTCGGGAGCCACGAGCGAGCCAGCCTGCCGCACGTGTTCCCCGAGCACGTAGCGCAGTTCCGAATGCAGCAGATGGGTCGCGGTGTGGTTGCGCATGATGTCCCAGCGTCGCTCGTCGTCCACCAGTCCCCAGGCCGTGTCGCCCTGCCGGGGTGCACCGCTCACAACTTCGCCGACATGCACGATCAAGCCCAGCGCCGGCCGGCGCACACCCGTGACGCGAATCTCCCACTCGGGGTTGTTACGTTCGTCCTTGTAAGACGCGATTGCGCCGGTATCGCTAACCTGACCTCCAGACTCGAGGTAGAAGGGCGTGCTTGCCATCACGATCTCGACGGTATCTCCGGGAGCCGCAACATTCACGCGCTCGCCCTCACGCAGGATCGCGAGAATGGGTTCCTCGACTTCGAGCGGCCCATAGGGGTTGTGTTCAACGCCCTCCGGTCCAAGGCCGTTGGTCTGCAGGTCTTCCAGAAGCTGCCGATACACACCCGCGCTTTCACCGTCGATCTCGCCCAGCGCCTGTCCCGCGCCCGATGCCAGGCGGTGCGCCTCCATGGCCTGATGGAACCCGGCTTCGTCTACGCCAAGCCCGTGCTCGCGCACCAGATCGCGCGCGATCTCTAATGGCAGTCCAAAAGTGGCGTATAACTCAAAGGCGACCGACCCCGACAACTCGGCGGCGCCCTGCCGTTTCAGTTCCGCCACAAGGTTGGTGAGCTGCGCAACGCCGTGATCCACAGTGCGGCGGAACCGGCGCTCTTCTTCCGTCATCGTTTGCCGGATCAGGTCTGCGGCGTGGCGGAGTTCTGGATAGGCATCGCCGTATTCCGCAATGACCGTCCTGGCCACGTCGGCCAGGAACGGATCGACGAATCCGGCCTCGCTCCCAAACCGGCTGGCGCGCCGAATGATCATGCGGCAGACATAGTTGCGCCCGGTGTTGCCCGGCAGCACGCCATCGGCAATCAAGAATGCAGCCCCCCGGGCGTGATCGGCGATGACCCGGTACGGCGTCAGATGCGCGGCGCGTTCGGCCTCGGTATGCCCGGCCAGTTCCTGAATGCGGTCAAGGAGGGGCGTGAAAAGGTCCGTCTTGTAATTCGAGTCGACGTTTTGAAGCACCGACACGATGCGTTCCAGTCCCATCCCGGTGTCGACGTGCATGGCCGGCAGGGGTTGCAGGTCCGCCGGACCGGTGCGGTTGTACTGGATAAATACCAGATTCCACAGTTCGAGAAACCGCTGGCATTCGCCGTTTACGCGGCATTCATGGCCGGCAACGCCCTGCATATCGCAGTATTCTGCGCCGCGATCGTAGTGGATTTCGCTGTCCGGTCCACATGGGCCCGTGTCCGCCATCTCCCAAAAATTCTCATCGCGCCCGAAGAAGAGCAAGTGGGCAGCCTCGAAGCCGGGCTGCTGCCGCCAGATGTCGGCGGCTTCATCGTCGCGCGGAATAACGTTCTGTTCGTCCTCGAAGCACGTCGCCCACAGTCGATCTTTGGGCAGACCCCACACCTCTGTTAATAGCGTCCAGGCCCAGGGAATCGCCTTGGCCTTGTAATAGTCTCCAAATGACCAGTTGCCTAACATCTCAAAGAACGTATGGTGGCTGTCGTCGCGGCCGACATCGTCCAGGTCGTTGTGTTTGCCGGCCACGCGCATGCACTTCTGCGAATCCACGGCGCGGGTGTAATCACGCGTTCCAACGCCAAGAAAAACGTCCTTGAACTGCACCATCCCTGAATTCGTGAAAAGCAGCGTGGGATCGTCCTTTGGGACTAACGAAGCAGCGGGAACCACGGTGTGTCCGCGTTCCGCAAAGAAATCTAGAAAATCCTGCCTGATCTTGGAGCCCGTCAGGCGAGGCTGCGGTTCAGTCGACGTCATTGACCCTCCGAAATTAGCGTGGATTATACGTCAAGGCCATGCGCCAAACAATCACGGCCTCCATATCGGGTAAAATAGTCGCCGCAATCTG
>JBHHUI010000594.1:0-2688 GCA_046753805.1 Anaerolineales bacterium | reverse complement strand
GCAATTTCCGATCGCCTCCTTCCCGCCGTTTCAGACCTACAGCGATTGGGTGTGGAACCCTTCGCTGGCCTGGTCGCCAGACAGCCGCATTCTGTACACCGTCCTGCATGGCCCGCCGATTGGTCTTGAAGCGCCAGAAGACAGCCCGGTGTTCGACGTGGCGGCGGTCGCCGTGGATGGCAGCTTCGACGCTTCGCTCGTCGCCCAGGCCGGGATGTGGGCCGCACCGCTGCCGTCGCCAGCGGCCGAGACTGACGGCGATTTCCAGATCGCCTTTCTGCAGGCGGTTGCGCCGCTCGAAAGTGTGACGAGCCGGTACCGATTGATGCTGATGGACCGCGACGGCAGCAATGCCGAGGTCTTTTTCCCCACCAACGGCGAGGCGGGCCTCACACCGCAGAATTTGTCCTGGGCCCCGGACGGCGCGCAACTGGCGGTGGTGCTAAACGGCAATCTGTGGATCGTGGACATTGATACCGGCCTGGCGCAACAACTCACCGGCGACGGCCAGACCACCAATCCCTCATGGGCCCCGTAGCCCAACCGACAACGCAAACTCCTCCGGCCGGCGTAGGTGGCAAGCGCCACACATGAACTCAGCGAACTTGCGATTTCGAATTCTGGCCGGTGCGTGTGGGTTGCTCGCGGCCGCAGCCCTGCTCGGCGCCGGCGCACTGTACACGCGTTCCACACGGCTGGCGCGCGGGCGCGCCCCAGTGGAATCGCTCAGCGCGCTGCAACCACGTCCTGTAAATCTCTTCGGTGTAAACGTCGCTCTGTTGGGACAAGCTGCGCCTTCTCAGCAACAAGCGCTGGACACGATAGCCGCAGCCGGGTTCGGCTGGATACGCCAGTCGTTCCGTTGGGACGAGTTTGAGCCCGCACCCGGCCAATTCACCTGGGGCGCCGCCGACGAACTGGTGGCGGCGACCGCACGCAGTGGATTGCAACTCATCGCGGTACTCGAGGGTTCGCCCGCCTGGGCGCGGCCAGCGCACGCCGATGCTCCGCTAACCGCGCCGCCACAGGATGGAAACGCGTTTGCTGCTTTTGCCGGGGCCTTCGCAGCACGCTACGGCGACCGCATCGACGTCTATCAGGTCTGGGACGAGCCTAACTTGCAGGTGGGCTGGGGCGGCGAGCCCCCCAATGCAGCCGCATACGCCGAATTGCTCGCGCCGACATATGAAGCGATCCACACTGCAGACAACGGCGCGACGGTACTGCTAGCCGGGCTAGCCCCGACCATTGAAACCGGCCCGCAAAACGTGAGCGATGTCGTGTACCTGCGGCAACTATACGAGCAGCAGGCCGATGCGTATTTTGACGCCGTGGCTGCGAAGCCGTATGGATTCGCCACCCACCCTGCTGACCGCGACCTCGGACCCGACGTGCTCAATTTCTCGCGCATGATCCTGCTACACGAAGAAATGGCAGCTGCGGGCGACGGCGATGCGCTTGTGTGGGCGAGCAACTTCGGTTGGAACCACCTGCCGTCGGATTGGACGGGCGGCGTCTCCGTGTGGGATGCGACGGCAGCTGCAGACCAGGCGTGGCGCACGCTGGCCGCATACGAACGCGCCCGAGCGGAGTGGCCCTGGGCAGGCGTGCTCGTGCTGGAGAACTACCAACCGGAGGCAGCGCCGGACGACCCGCGCTGGGGATTTGCGCTCATCGGACCCGACGGTACGGAGACGCAAACGCTGGCCGTGCTGCGCGCCAACTTGCCGGAACTGGGCGCAGCCGCCCCGTCGGGCGTTCATCCTGCTGATACTCCCCACGCTCAATACACGGGCAACTGGAAATTCTCCGAGCTGGGTGCGGACATCCCCGCAGCGGGACTGGCCGAGGTCACGATCCAGTTCGACGGGACCGATTTCGGCCTCATCGCCCGTCGCGACAATTATCGGGCTTATTTGTATGTAGAGGTGGACGGCCGCCCGGCAAATGCGTTGCCCATCAATGCCGACGGCGAGGCGTATGCGGTGCTGACGAGCGGCGATTACCGGCCGCACACCGAGGTCATCTGGCTGGCGCGCGGGTTGGCTCCCGGTCGCCACACGGCTAAGATTCGCGCCGACCGAGGCTGGGATCAGTGGGCCTTTGCGGGCTACGTAGTGGGCGACGACGCGTTCGGCGCGGGCAATTCGTGGCCGCTGCCCGTACTGGTAGGGCTCGCCGTCGTTGGGCTTGCAGGCGCGTTCCACTTTGGCCGTCAGGCTCGGTCATGGAACACGGCGAGGCCGGGCGGGCGGGCCGCTGCCGGACAGCTTGCTGCGGCGGCAATCCTGGCGGCGCTCGTGTGGGCGGGAGCGTGGCTCACCTGGGGCACGGAAGCCGTCCAGGCCGTGCGCCGCTACGGAGACAGCCGCCCGCTGCTCGTCACTGCAGCGACCATCGGTCTCTTCTATTTCTCGCCACAGCTCATTGTGACGCTGCTCAGTCTGGCGGGGCTGTTCATCGCCCTGCTCCTGCGGCCGGAATTCGCACTCCCGCTGGCAGCATTCTTCACGCCATTCTACCTGTTGCCACGACCACTGTTCGAGCGCGCCTTCTCGCTAGTGGAAATCGTCGTGCTGTTCGCTGGAGCCGCGCTTGCCTTGCATGTTGTGGCGCATAGAGTTGTCCGGGCGCGTGGCAAGGCCGGCGCGCTTGCGCGCCCCATACAGATTGCTCCGCTAGACTGGT
>JBHHUI010000593.1:0-2695 GCA_046753805.1 Anaerolineales bacterium | reverse complement strand
AGGCCCGGAAGACTACGCCGCACTATTCTCGGCCGCTACCGGCCTCCCCACCAGTCCGGAGGAACTGCTCGTCATGGGGCGGCGCGTGCACAACGTGGAAAAAGCCTTCAATACACTGCACGCGGGCTTCACGCGCGCTGACGACCGCCCGCCCCCACGCCTGGTAGAGGACCCGGCCCTCTCCGGGCCATATCAGGGCGAACGGCTCGATCCGGCGCGATGGGAGGCCATGCTGGATGAATACTATCGCCAGCAGGGCTGGGACGTTTCCACGGGACAGCAGACCGAGGCCGGGCTGCGCGCGCTCGGGTTAGACGAAGTGGCGGCGCGCCTGCACGCTGCCGGGCGGCTACGCTGACCTCATTTCATCCTTATCTGCAATGGGAGAGCGCCTATGATCGACTATAACATTCTAGAGACCATCGAAAACCATCGCAGCGTCCGCTACTTCAAACCGGAACCACTCCCAACGGAGGACGTGGACACGATGATGCGTCTGGCGCAGCGCGCCTCCAGCGGCGGCATGGCGCAAGTCTATAGCGTGATCCGCATCACCGACCCGGCGCTGCGGGAACGCATCAGTCGCCGGATTGGGCAGCCCGTCGTGCGCCGCGCGGCGGAGTATTTCATCTTCTGTATGGACATCCATCGCATGCGCCGGTTGCTGGCTCACCGGGGCGCAAAGCTAGGCATGGGCCCGCTGATCGCTTTGATCTACGGCATCATCGACTGCTGCTTGTCGAGCAGCAGCATGGCGCTCGCCGCCGAAGCAATGGGCTACGGCATCTGCTACGTCGGCGCCGTGCAACGCGCGCTTGAAGATCTGGTCGTCGAACTTGAGCTGCCTGAGGGCGTGCTCCCCTTGCTTTCGCTGTGTGTGGGTGTGCCAGACGAAGACGCGCCCTTGCGCCCGCGACTGCCAACAGACATCGTCTTCCATGAAAACGTCTACCGGGAACCGACCGAAGCGGACCTGGAGCGATGTTACGAGGCGATGGCGTCGGCAACCTTCTTCGGCGGCTGGTTCGAATACCTGGATAATTTCTTCACGGCCGGCAAGGAATTCGCCGGCCGGGATGGATTATGGACAACGGCGCTGGCCCGCCAGGGCCTGTCTCTGGACGAGGAGGCTAAACCATGAAACTCAGCTTCCAGGTGTCTTCCACCAGAACCACCGACGAATGGTTGGCCTTCGCTCACCAGGCGGACGACTACGGCTTCGCCGAGATACACCTGGCCGACCGATTGGATTTCCATTTTGCCACCTGGCCGACCCTGTTTGCCATGGCGCGCCACACGCAGCGTATTCTGCTGGGGACCGGCGTGACCAATCCCTACCTCCGCCATCCGGTGCTGACGGCGAAGTTGCTGTCGCTGCTCGACGAGGAGTCAGGTGGCCGGGCGGTGCTCGGCCTCGGCATGGGCAGTGTGTGGCATTACCAGATGTTGGGCATCACCGAACTGCACGCCTACACGACGCTGCGCGAGGCGGTCACGATCATTCGGCGACTCACTTCGGGCGGGGCAGCAGACTTTGAAGGCCAGGTTTTCTCAGCGACAGCCGATTTCGCATTCCCCTGGCAGCCGACCCGGGAGCACATTCCTGTTTTCATTGGCACGCGCAGCCCGGGGGTGATGGGCATTGCAGGCGAGGTGGCGGACGAGCTGCACCTGCCGTTCTGCATTACGCCCGAGTTCGTCAAGGTGGCCCAGGAGCGCGCGCAGGCGGGCATGACCAGCGCCGGGCGCGAGGGCGACCTCATCCCGATCTCCGCCGGTCCGCTGCTGTGCATCGCCGAAGATCGGGACGCGGCGCTGCGCGATGCACGGCTGCGGCTGCCGGAGTACATCGCGTTCATGAAATACCCCTGTGAAGTGATGGGCATCTCTTATGAAGACGCGCTGCGCCTGCACCAGGCCTGGCGTGAGCGCGACGAAACGTACATGCTGCAGCATGTCACCGACCAAATGATCGCCGGCTTCACGCTTACCGGCGCGCCGGCCGACATCATCAAACAAATCGAGCGGCTACACGAAACCGGACTCAGCCACCTCACACTCAACGAACCAGGCCCGGACCTCGTCAGCGCCGTCGATTTGTTGGGAGGAAAAGTGCTGCCGCATTTCCTATAGTTTGTAGTCACGTAGTCGCCTGGTCGTGTAGTCGCCCGGCCACATAGTTTTTCAGTCGGGTCGTCGGCCGCTTGACCATGTGAGCACGAGACAATGCAACTACCAGACTACCTGACCGACTACGTGACCACATGACTACCAAGCTAAAGGAGGAAGAGCCATGAAAAAAACAATCTGGCCGCTGGTCTTCGCCGTAGCACTCTTGTTGCTGGCAGCGCCATTGACATTCGCCCAGGAGACAGAAGACGAGGCCGTAGCGGCGCTGGCCGCCAAGTTCGACAGCCACAAGATCAGCGACTTCCCGGGATACGAATCCGTGTCTCGCTGTTGGGACGGCTCGGGCGTCACTTACCAGAACGCAGACTACGTCAACGACGAAGCCTTCAGCCTGCTCGAACCGGAGTGGCTGCTTGTGAATCCCAACACCGAAGATATCGTCGCCGTCTCCTACCTGGTGAAAACCACCGACGGCGCGCCGGCCGAATGGATAGACGAGTTCCGCGCCCTGTGGCCCAACCAGCAGGCCACTTTTGGCTCGGGCTGGACGCGCCTGCCGGTCTGG
>JBHHUI010000592.1:0-2698 GCA_046753805.1 Anaerolineales bacterium | reverse complement strand
AGGCGTATCCGTCGGCGGCTGCGTCACGTTGATGGTGATGCTCTGATCCACATTGCCCGCCGGCGCTTCGACGTGCAAGCTATAGATCGTCGTTTGCCCGGGGCACACCTGCTGGCTGCTCTGGCCCACCACGCCCTGGCCGTTCAGGTAGACTGCGGTCGCGTTCTGCACGCTCCAGTGCAGCGTGGTGCACTGCCGGGCGACCAGGCTGGTGCTATCGGCGGTGAAGCTCACCTGCGCCGGTGGGATGGGCGTCGCGGTGGGGGTCGACGTGAACGTGGGGGTGTGAGTAAACGTCGGCGAGGGCTGCAGCGTCGCCGTGTGCGTGAACGTCGGCGAGGGTTGCAGCGTAGCGGTCGGCGTGTCTGTGAGCGGCTGCTGCAACGTGGCCGTCGGCGTATCGGTGATCGACGGTTGTTGCAACGTGGCCGTCGGGGTCGCCTCTCCCGCCGGGACGCAGAAGCGCCAGGTCGCCGACGGAGGGCCATACGCATCGTCAGCGCCCGAGTAGGCCAGTGCGCGCCAGTAATAACAACTACCGCCCGGCAACGGCCATTCCCGGCTCGTCTCGCGGTGATCCAGCGTGCCAAAGCCCCAACGGATGTCGGCAAAGCTGGCGTCCTCCGAGATGTCAACCCGGAAACTGTGGGGGGTACAGGTTTCGTCCGCATAGCGCCAGGTGAGCAGCACCGGCGTAGCGACTTCGGCGCCGTCCGCAGGTGCAACCAATTCGGGTGCGACCAGTTGCGCCAGCGCACATTGCAGCTCAGGGTGCTCCGGCCCGGCGGCCGGCGTGGGCGTCTCTGTCTCGGCAAATTCGCCGACGCGCACGCGCACCGGCGTCGAGCGGCCTTCCGCACCGGCGGCATTCCGGGCGCGCACTTCCAGCGTGTAGTCGCCGGGCGCGGTGGGCGACCAAAGCTGCGACATGGCCGCCAGGCGCGCCGTGGGGTCGGGGTTGATGTCCATGCGCTCCAGTTCTCCATTGACGTAGAGTGCGAATTCCTGCACGCCGGCGTCGTCCGAGGCATGGGATTCGACAATCACTGGCTCCAGTGGCAATGCCGCCCCATCCAGGGGGGCGTCAATCCAGGCGCGCAGCCCGCTGCCATCGGGTATTTCCTCCGGCAGACAGCCGGCGAGAATCAGGGATAAAAAGGGGAGCAGCCATAACGGCCAGCGGCGGGTTGTTCCCAGTATCGTGTTCATATTCATTCTCCACCAGACCCTAAGGATTTAGATACGACCAGGGGTGTCCGCGCACGCGGTATGTCACATCGCAACTGCCATCAGGCCCATAGCCCCTTCCGATATACAACTGGTTATAGAGTATCCATTCTGCAGCTGAACGGGGACCAAACCGCCTGACTCCGTGACACCAAATGTCATTGAACGGCTCAGGGTCATGGTCAAAATACCTCCACGATATATAAAACCTTTCGCCTCCGAATATGGGGATATACAACACATTGTTGTGTTGCGAATGCTGCCTGCGAGCCCGCCATGTGCCCAGGCTAGGAAGATAAGAGTAATACGGCCCAAAGTCTTCGATCTGTAGATAGAAATTTTCCCAGGGATACACTATCCCGCTCCCACGTCCATATCTGATTGAGGTATAGCCACTGCTGGGCCCTCCCAATAGCCCATCTGGATAATCATTCCACTCGAACGATCGGAGAGTTCCCTCAGATGGTATCCATACGTCGAAGCTCCCATAAGCTTCCATAGTGCTGTCCCCGATGCCATCGTCCAGATCGTTTCCAGCGGCCAGGCTGATCAACTCTACTTCGATGACGGCGATCTCGTCGTCACAGTAATCCCGGATGACTTCGAATTCTTCGCTGAGCGGCGATTCCATGGTCCCGCCGAATAAGACATCTTGCACTACGGCGCTGACAGAGTAAAAGGCGCGTTCATCACAGGTAAACAACCCTCTTGGACCGATTGGACTCAACGGCGCGCTGCGAGCAGGCGGCCACGCTGAGTGGTACAGGCCAGGCCGGGACTCGAGCGGCAGCCGCCGGTAGACCTTGAAGTATTGCAAGGAGCGGGATAGACTGGGTGTCCAGTCCCAGGCGATGCCTGGGTCTCCAGGGTGCCTGCATATATTCAATCTGCCGCTTTCCTCCGGATAACATTGCTGGTAACCTTCCGTTTGCCGCAAGTTGTACGGCGCAGAAATATCGGTAGAAAACGCCGACCACCAAGGGCGCTCTTCACCTTCACCCTCACCGCCGCCGCCGCCCCGGCCACCGGGCATAATACGATAGCCAATCTTAAAACGGCCGTCATCCGGGCCGCTGTCAATCCGGCGGCCATCCCACTCTTCCGACGGGTGAGAACGCGAAAAGCTGCCCAGGCTTTCCAGTGTATCCCCGCGCCAGCCCAAACACTCGACGGCCACCTCCAATGGGCCGCCGGCTACTAAAAGCTCCCGGCTGTTGCTGCCACCCAGGTGTTCGGCGATATTCCACACGCCCGCTTCCAGCGTGATGAAGGCACCGCTGCTGCGCGGCACGCGCTCGTAGGGCGACTCGTCCAGCGAGAAATAACAATACAGCCGCTCGTAGCTTTCCGCTGTCTCCATCCCCAACGCTTCGACGACAATGGACTCCCGCCCGTCCCCCATTAGCCCGGCGGGACAGGTCACCGAGATCTCTGCCAGCGCGCTGTGATTCGTGCCAGCGGCGTTGAATGC
>JBHHUI010000591.1:0-2701 GCA_046753805.1 Anaerolineales bacterium | reverse complement strand
CCGTTTTCCAGCAAAGATCCGCCGCCAGCTAATCCAATCGCGCCACCGCGCTTGGCGAACACAACGCACCCAGCCGCGATCAGCAGAACGCTCATCACGATCATGCCCCACTCGGAGACCGTGGGGATCGAGGCCGGGTCCAATACGCGGATCGTGCTGGGCGTAAACGCAAACGACACCGCCACGGCGTTGGCGTCGATTAAGGTTGACGATGAGCCTGGCTGGATGGTGAAGTCGCCCAGCGCATCCGATGGCACATCGAAGAAGACCTGTGCCAGCACATCGTTGACATCATCGACGGCCAGCACGGTGGAGAAGTCCGCCGTCACGGTGTCGATGGTCACGCCGCCGCTGCCGTTGTCGGCGATCACGCTGAAGAACGGATCGCGGATCGCGCCGGTGGGACAGACGGCCGGTGGACACGCCATGATGAGGTTCTGCGCGTCGAAGAAGTTGGTCAGCCCCACATTGGCTGTCACCGACCCGACAGCCCCCGCATCGGCGACGGCGGAAACCTCAAGCGAGTAGCCGACCAGCGGCGTCGTGTTGTCCCGGACCAGCACCAACACCGAGACGGTCTGCCCCGGCAGCGCGACAGTCGTTTCGGGTTCGACGATGATCCGCTCCGTTCCGGCGACGGCCTGCGCCGCGCCGGTCGTTCGAGAAGGTAAACGACCCTCGCGCTGAGCCAACCTGAACAACGCCACATCCTGCGCGTTGACCACGCCGTCGCCGTTGAGGTCCGCCGACGGGTTGAAATCCGGCTGGCCCACGCTACGCCCAATCGAAGCGCGCAGCGCTTCCGCCTTGAGCGGGGTTAGATCGTTTTGGTAAGCGGGGGTCGGTGGTTTCGCGGTTGCGGCGGTGGTGACGCAGAGGAAGGTCACACAGGTAAGCGTCAGGATGTCACGCCCATCAATGGCCATGCCCCCCCCCCCCGAACGCGAGAACAGAGCAGCGCACAACATATTCTGAAATGTTCAGTTGGCCCAAACACGCCGATAATGTACCACTTTCCAGGTATCGAAGTCAAGGCCGAATAACCTACCGAATAACCTAATAACCTGGCTTCAGGCACTTTTTCCTCAACATTCTCCGCAACGGACCGGGAGGTTTCGATGTCAATAGGCCTGTTTTCAAAGCAATTCCATCAGATCCTCCGGCGTCCAGGGTTTCAGCAGGGACCGCGTAACGCCGAGCGCGGCGAAGGCGTCGCACCGGCACATGCTGCTGTGAACGACGAGGGTTACATCGGGTCGGGCAGCGCGGGTGCCCTTCACGAGAACGGCTATGTTTTCGTTCTCCTTCATGTGGTAGTCGATCACCGCCACCTTGATGTCGGGATGCTCGCGCAGCAGGCGACGCGATGGCGGATGTTGAGACTGCCTACGGCCAAATCCTCAAGGAACGCCAAGTCGAAGAGCTGTGCGATTGGCGGCTGGATCGCACGCTGTTGATCCGTCGCGGCGGACCAGAGGAGGAGGATGAGGCGGTCTCGAAACTTTACTACTACGAGGTGGGAATCTACCTTCTGTTCGACAAACAAGAGCGGATCGTCGGTTTCGGCATGTACGCCGGCACGGGTCGCCTGGAGATGGCGGAGTCCCTTTACCAAAAGACACTGGAGGGATACGAGGAGACAGTGGGCGGCGAGCATCCACATACGCTTCATTGTCTGCACGGTCTGGCGTCGATTATGGCACGGCTACGCCGGCGCGACGAGGCTGAAACGATCTACAAGCGTACCCTTGATCTTCGGCGACGCGTGCTAGGCGCCGAGCATCCCCGGACGCTTGAGACGCAAGGCGTCTTGGCGACGCTGTATTTCAGCGCGCGCCGATACCGTGAGGCCGACTTCTGATGGAAGCCGTGCGCCTGCGTCGCGAGGTGTTGGGCGACTCGCACCCTGACACCCTCAGATTGCAGAACACGCTGGCGTCGTTGTACCAGATGGTCGGACGGCTGGATGAGGCGGAGGCACTCTACGCGCAGACGCTCGAAGGCAAACGCAAAGTTCTCGGGGAGGATCCAAGCACGCTCGGGACGATGTTCAACCTGGGTATGGTCTACTGCAAGCTGGGCCGGTTCGAGAAGGGTGAGTCGTTTCTCAAGGAAACATTGGCTTTGCACGAACGGGTCCTCGGTCGGGAACACCCCCAGACGCTGGCGGTTTCGCAGTGTCTCGCGGCCTTGTACGCGGACATGGAACGCTACGAAGATGCGCATGAGGTCGCAACGGCCGCGCTAACCGTTGCGACCGGGACACTCGGAGATGAGCATCCGTTGACGTTGGAGCTGATGCACAGTCTAGCCGCCTCATACGTCGGCCTTGGCCGTCACAAAGAGGGCGAGGATGCGTTCAGGCGCGTTCTGGGTTTACGGCGGCGCATCCTTGGGCTGTCACACCCAGACACGATCGAGTCGATCACATCGCTTGCCAGCCTCTACGAGAAGTTGGCGAAGATCGGAGCCGCGGAAGCGCTGCTGCTGGACGGATTCGACGAGATCGCGCCGGGCGATGAGGCTGAGCGCGACAGCAAGCGAAGACTCGCGCTTGCTCTCGAATCGCTTTACGACGCCTGGGATCGTCCCAAGAAGCAGGCCGAGTGGCACAACCGTGCGGCAGCGCTGAGTCGGGAGAGTTCAAGCGATAAGCGTCACGATGAATTACAGCCGATTCACCGCTGGCACGATCCGGCCA
>JBHHUI010000590.1:0-2705 GCA_046753805.1 Anaerolineales bacterium | reverse complement strand
TGCCTGCTTTCAGATCCTCGCCGGGCCAATTTCCCGAGCCAGCTCGTCGGCCGCAGTCTGCCGGCCTGACGCCACGGAACCGATGACGCCGAGATAAGTATCGACGAGGTAGTTGATCAACCACACCGTTTCCTTGATGACGACCGCTTCGGTCACTCCGGCATCCCGGGGCATGACGGCCACATGCCGGAAGTAGACCATTCGTTCTTGTTCTTTCATGCCAAACCCGACTAACGGCGCGATGGCGTTCACCTGCGCCAGCAGCCGACTCAATTGATCCTCGGTCCCGTCGACTTCAAAGGGTAGCCGAACGAAGTATTGCAGCAATCTGGTCCCTTCAAGCTCCTCGTCCAACCCGGGCACATATAGCATTTCAAGCGCCAGCGAAGCATCGTCGGAAAGATTCAAGAGCACGAAAAGCTGATCCACCGGCGCTTCCGTGGTCGCTGTTTGGAACGCGGCCTCGAATCCTTCGGCCTGTAGTAATTCCTTGATCGCGGTCAGGTCCATGGCGATGTCAGTTTCTTGATTGAGCCTAGCGTTTCCGCAGCGCCTTTATGATGCGCTTCAATTTCTGGTCCTCAGTGGGTTCTTGACCGTTTATCGGGCGATTTAGCTCATTCGGCGTGAGACCGATTGAACGCAGCAGTTCCAGATCGTTCGCTTCGAGAAGCGTTCGAGCCGTCTCCAAATTGCGGGCCGACTTCTTTTCCGTTGATTTTTCGGCGTTGAACATGTCCAGGAACCAGTTCTTCTGTTTGCCCTGCTTGTCCCGCTTGGCGGCCTTGTCGCGCATTTTCTGTTTGAACTTGCGAAAACCCCAGCGCCCCAACGAAAACAGACCGCTGGCGGCGCCGATTGCAAGCCCGGGAATGGCTCCGAAACCGCTCAGGGTGAGCGCGCCGGAGAGCGCGCCTAAAGCGCCCTGCGCGAAGGAAATACCAGCGCTCTTCCCGCGCTTCTTTTCGATTTCGATGAGATGCTGCAGGGCGGCCTGTTGTTTCTCATCACCTCCAGCAGCAGCGCGCCCCTTCAACATCTTGTGGCGCTGATGCGCCTTATAGCCGCGATATCCGCCGGCCATCATCTCCATCCCGCCCGTCGCCACCCCTAGGGCTCCGGCGGCGGTGTTGAGGCCCTGGACGGCGCCGAGCATGCTGCTGCTGCTGGCAAGGTTGCCCCCGCCCTGCAACTGGCCGACCAGCTTAGTTGCCTCGCGCGCCGTAACCACGCCGGTCGAGCCCCAACGGCCGGCGCTCCTGAGACCTCGTCCGAAGGCGCGGGCGTGACTCCAGCCCCCGCGCCCGCCCTTTTTCTCCGAGGCGTATTTACCGCTTTTGACGTCGCCCACATATTCGCTGAACTGTTTGCCGCCCCTAACAGTTTCAGAGAGAAAGCCCAGACCGCCTGCGCCAACGCCAGCCCAGTCACCAATATATTTCACATCGGACGAGGCTGGTAGACCGGAACCAGCGCCGAAGATCGATGACTGTCCCCCGGCGTCAAAGGCGTCCATCCCGCCGGCGAACGCCTTCTGGGTCCCGGCGAAGCTTCCCAGCGCGCCGCTGCCGATGTCCAATGCTGCTGCGGTTTTGTCTGCCTTGTCAGCGTCTGGATCGGAGAAAGCTTTCATCCCCTGGTACATGCCGACGCCGCCTCCGAGATAGCCGGCGGCGCCCCCGAACATATCACTCCAGCCGCTCACCTGCGGATCGGCCCGGCCTGCAAAATCGTCTTTGAACCTCGGGCCGACGTCTACCCAGCCGGTGTTGCCTTTCCCTTCGGTGCCGAATAAACCACTGATGCCGGTGACATTCTCGGCTACTCCCAGCCCACTTCCCCACGCATCGCTCGTACTGTAACTCTCGTCGGTGGTGACGTCTTCCGCCATCTCTAATTGTCGGCGTTGTCTCTCCGCCGCCATGGCCGGCGTCCAAATTCCCTTAAACCCCGGCGGTGGTGGCGGCGGCACCTTACCCGGACGCGGCGGCAGTGGCGGTGCTGTCCGTGGCGGCAGTGGCGGCGGCGCCCTCCGCGGACGCGGCGGCGGTGGCGGGGCAGCCCTTTTCTCCTCCACAGGCGGGGTCACCCCCTGCTGCGATGCGATACGCTCTTCCCATTGCCTGATTCGGTCCGCCAGCGTCGCGGTCCCTTCCAGTGGCACCGGTGGGGCAGCCCTTTCCTCCTCCACAACCGGGGTCGCCCCCTGCTGCGATGCAATACGCTCTTCCCATTGCCTGATTCGGTCCGCCACCGAACGTTGTACTGGCTGACCAGTCGTCCTCTCCGGCATCAGGTCCGGCTCCGTCGCAGGCAGCGCCCCGCGGTCAGCCGCCTGCTCGCCGCCCACCTGCCCGCCCGTCTGCTGCACCACGTGCGTCAACTCGTGCGCAAGGAGGTGGTTTCCTGCCGTCGTGCCGGGGTTGTATTTGCCTGCCCCAAAAAACACATCCGAACCACGGGTAAAGGCTTGCGCCTGAATGCTGCTGTTGAGCTGCTCCGCCCGACTGCCTGTGTGCACGCGCACCTTGCTGAAATCCGACCCGAAGCGGGGCTCCATGTAGTGGCGCACACTGCCTGGCAATGGGCTGCCCCCGCCAGCGGCGCGCGCCAGGTTGCGCTCAAAATCGTGACCCGGACGAAAGCTGCCGTCGCTACGAACAGCGCGCTGCACGACTAATTTCGGTTGCGCCAGCTCTTCTTCT
>JBHHUI010000589.1:0-2709 GCA_046753805.1 Anaerolineales bacterium | reverse complement strand
GCACCTGGCCGTCGCCAAATGTGAGCGTCTCGGGCGCCACGTCGAGCATCTCGGCTGCTGTCTGGCTGAGCAAGTTGCGCACTTCGATGCTGGCATGGCGGGCTGCGTTACCGGTCACGTAAGTTTGGCGGGACGCCGTCGTGGCGTCGCCGTCCGGCGTGAGGTCGGTATCGGACACGAGCACGCGCACGTTGTCGTACGCGACACCCAGTTCCTCCGTCACGACCTGCGCCAATACGCCGACGAGGCCCTGTCCGATCTCGGCCGCTCCAGCGCGCACGACGGCGGTACCGTCGCTGAAAAGCTCCACCTCGGCGCCGGCCGCATCGTACGCGCCGCTGCCGTAGCCGGTGTTCTTGTATGCGCTGGCGACGCCCCACGCGCGGCGCTTCGTGCCCTCGACGGCCACGAAGTCGTGTTTCTCCATTTCGGCGGCGACGGCTTCGAGCGTCTTGGGCAGTCCGCAGCTCTCGGTCATCACCTGCCCGGCGAGAGTCTGCTTGCCGTAATCGAGCATGTTCTTGCGGCGCAGATCGAGCGGCGTCAGACCCAATTTCTCAGCCAGAATATCCATCTGGCTTTCCATTGCAAAGGCGCTCTGGGTAACGCCGAACCCGCGAAACGCGCCGGAGGGCACATTGTTCGTATACATGGCGTGGCAGTCGGCCACCACATTCGGAATCTCATACGGCCCGGCGGCGTGGGTCGTCGCGCGGAGCATGACGTGGTTGCTCAGGCTGGCATAGGCGCCGGCGTCGCCATAGATCAATGCGCGGTGCGCCACCAACGTGCCATCGGACTTTGCGCCGGTCTTCAGACGAATAATGGTCGCATGCCGCTTGGGATGTACCCGCAGCGATTCTTTGCGGCTGAAGACCATCTTCACTGGCCGGTGTGTCCGCTGAACCAGCAGCGCGATGTGGATCTGCACCGAGGGGTCCTCCTTGCCGCCGAACGCGCCGCCGATCAGGCAGTTGATCACGCGGATATTCTCCTCGGGCACGTCAAGCGTGGCAGCGATCTGCCGGCGGTCGCTGAACGGAATCTGGCCGCCACAGTACACGGTGATGCGCCCATCCGCGCCCGGTACGGCCAGCCCTGCTTCCGGCTCGATGAAGCCGTGCTCCACCGTCTGCGTGCGGTATTCGTGCTCGACAATGACATCCGCCATGGCGAAACCAGATTCGAGATCGCCCTTCTCCAGATGGAAATGGGCGAACTCGTTGCCCGGGTGATGCACGGCGGCCTCCGCAGCGGCCGCTTCCAGCGGACCCGACACCACCGGCAGCGGCTCATATTCGACCTCAATGAGCGTCAGCGCTTCGGCCGCGATAGTTTCCGACTCGGCCGCGACGAGCGCGATGGCGTCGCCCACGTAACGCACCTTGTCATAACAAAGCACCGGCCAGTCAACCTCGTGGATGCCGAAATCCTTGCGCCCGGGCACATCGTCGGCGGTCAGTACGGCGACGACTCCGGGCAGGGCTTGCGCCTTGCTCACGTCCACGTGCTTGAGCAGTGCATGGGGATGTTTGCTGCGCAAAGCCCGCGCGTGCAACATCCCTTCAACGTAGAGATCGTCGGCATAGATTCCGGCGCCGGTGACTTTGTCCACGGCGTCGGGACGCGGCAACGGGCGGCTGATGGCGTTCAGAGGGAGTTTGACGCCCGGCAGCGCCGGAACGCCTTGCCCGGCCGCTTGTTGCACCGCACGCACAATGGCATTGTGACCGGTACAGCGGCAAATATTCCAGCGATGCCCAGCGTAGATATCCGCGAGCGTGGGGCTTGGGTTTTTGTCCAGCAACGCCTTCGTCGCCATAATGAATCCAGGAGTGCAGAACCCGCACTGGGTTGCACCCTGGTCAATATAGGCCTGCTGAATCGGATGCAGGTCTCCATTGGCAAGGCCTTCGATCGTTTCGACGTGCGCGCGGTGCGCCACCCGCTTCATCGGTACAATGCAAGAGCGCACCGGCTCGCCGTCGACGATGACCATACAGCTGCCGCAGTGGCCGGTGGCGCAGCCATCCTTGGTGCCGGTGAGGTGTAAGTCGTCGCGGAGCACATCCATCAGCCAGGCCTTAGGCAGGGACTCTACGTTGACTTCTTCGCCGTTGACGACGAGCGTGTATATCTGGAGATCAGCCATAGTGATCAGCCTCCTCGATCATGAGATGCAATCGGTTACGGAGACGGATCGGATGGCGCTTTTCGGTGGGTGGGGAACCCAACGCCGGTACACATCGAGCCGGTACCGACCAACCGTCCGGAGGGCGCGGCGCGGTTACTTATCGCGTCGCAGAATCATTCTAGCATAGGTACGCAAGTCACGCGCACGCGCGTTGACCGTCTCGTGGAACTCTTGCGGCGTCGTATCGGCGCGCCGGGCATCGACCGCGCCGGTGAACTTCCAGAGAAACGTGGCGAAAAGACCAAAGCCCCACAGGCCAGCGTATAGCAGCGCTGCGCGTAACAGCGTGTAGCCAATGAGCGGTTTATCCACCATCGTAATGAAAACAATCGCGGATAGAACCAGCGCCAGGCCGACCAGCACAAGCCAATAGAAGACTTGCGCCGTCCTCACGAACCGGTCTCCTGCACCCCGGCCATTAATAGACCTAGCATCTCCGGGGTCGCATTCATGCGCGGGGTGACCTCCATTACACGGCCAGCGAACAGCGGGTTGGTTGCACGAATCTCACTTCC
>JBHHUI010000588.1:0-2710 GCA_046753805.1 Anaerolineales bacterium | reverse complement strand
AGAGCATGTGTACCTCGTCGATGATGTACACCATGTACTCGCCTTCGCCGGGCGAGAAGTTGATCTTCTCGCGCAGGTCGCGCACATCATCCACGCCGGTGTTGGAGGCGGCGTCGATCTCGATCAGATCGAGATAGCGGCCCTGGTTGACAGCGCGGCAGCGGGGGCAGGTATCGTCCGGGCGCTGTGCGGGGTCTTCGTTGGCACAGTTGAGCGCCTTCGCGAGCAGGCGCGCAGTGGTCGTCTTGCCGGTGCCGCGCGGCCCGGAGAACAGATAGGCGTGCGCCATCCGTCCGGCGCGCAATGCGTTGTGGATGGTGCCTACGATGTGGTCCTGCCCGACGACCTCCTCGAAGCGCGTCGGCCGCCACTTGAGGTAAAGGGCCTGCGATTTGGTCAATTTTCAGGTAGTCGGGTGGTCAGGTTTCCAGTGGTCAAGTGCTCAGGTAGTCAGGCGATTGACGAGCAGACTACCAGACCATAGAACTATCCGACTACTCGACTAGTCTAACATAGGCTGGCGCTCGTACAAGGTCAGAGGGAATCATTTGCTCCCAGCCACTCCAGATGGCTTTCTCGACGAAGCTTTCCCAGTCGTGCAGTTTCATTGGTCAGAATCTTTTCCAGCTTGGTGGTAAATCCCCCCGTTATTGAATCGTATCACGGGGAGACGCGGATCAGGGGACAGTGAGAGTGGCCTGTTCCACACCGTTCGGGTCGAGCAGCCGCACGCCCATGCCGGGCTGCCAGATGGCGGCCGACTGCCCCCAGTAAAGGTCTGTGACAGAGTTTTGACCGACCGCCGTGTGGACGCTCACCTGTCCGTTTTCGTGCAGCCGCAAGGCCGGGAAGGTGTACGTCGCACCGTCCGGGCCGGCCAGTACCCAGCCGCCGAGTTGGACCGCGCCGCCCAGATTGACGATAGTGACCTTCTCCGATTCGTAGATGCCGGGGTTGTCGACCGAGCGAAAGGCCAGATTTGGCAGCCCGCTGGAAGGCGCTTCGGTGGCAGTGGGAATTGGCGTCAGAGCAGCCGGGCTCGCGCCAAGCGGCTCGGACGTGGGCGTCGCGTCCGGCAGCCCGCCGACCGGAATGACCAGCGCCTGCCCCACCGAAAGGACGTCCGGGTTTGTAAGCCCATTGGCGTCCATGATCTCTTCGATGGAAATATCGTAATTAAGCGCGATGCTCCCGAGCGTGTCGCCGGTCTCCACAATGTGGATCGTCGGCGTGACCGAAGGCGCAAACCCGGGCAGCGGCGTATCCGCCGGTTCCAGCGCGCCCACGTCGGGTACTGCTGCGGCCGGCGCACTGGTGGGTGGCGCCGCCTGCGGCGTGGGCGGCACGACAATGGGTTGGCGATAGCGGTCCCACAGCACGAGCACGCCGAGCGTGGCCCCCGCCGAGACGATCAGGTTGAGCAGCAGCGTGATGGTGAGCCGTCGCCATTTCATGCAGGAATCATACCCGCGCGCGGTGGCAGTGGCAAATGGTCACGAGCGGAGATCGGAGATTGCGGCGGGGTTGAGTGCAGCCGGCGCTGGCGTACAATTACGGTATGCCGCTGCTGGTGGACGGACACAATTTGATCGGGAAGCTCCCGGATATTTCGTTTTCCGATCCGGACAAAGAAGCACGGCTCATCGCGTTGCTGCGACGCTATTGCGGGCGCACCAACCGCAAAGTAACCGTCGTGTTTGATCGCGGCGCGCCGGCCGGACATTGGCCCAGTGGATCGAGCAAGTTGGAGGTGGTCTTCGCTCCCACATCGCGCACGGCTGACGAGATCATCATTCGGCGAATCGCGCAGAGCCGCAACCCCGCCGGACTGGTCGTCGTCTCCTCGGACGGGGAAGTCGCCGCGGCGGCGTTGGCGCGCCGGGCGCATTCACGCCGGGCGGAGGATTTCGCCCGCGAATTGGCGGCGCTAGCGGCGCAATCTGGCTCGAGTGGGCGCGACCGACAACTCAGCGCAGACGAAGTGGCGGAATGGGAAGCCATCTTCCGGAACCGCGACGAGCACGGCTAGCACAGGTGGGCCCGCCAGGACTCGAACCTGGAACCAATCGGTTATGAGCCGACCGCTCTGCCATTGAGCTACAGGCCCGTGTCAGTCGTCAGTGAACGATCAACAGTGGTCAATTAGCTTTTAATCCGGCCACCTTCGTGCGCTGCCGCATCGCTCCGCTGGCCGGAACAACGCCGCCGCACTTGCTATGATACAGCAAGAATCCGGCTGCTGGCAGGCGTCAGCCCGAAATGCCCCGGCGCGCGCCTCACTACCTGCGCCGCCGGCGACCCCGCCAGCCCGTCACGGCCAGAAATACAACCGCACCTACGACGGCCACGAGGAAACTTTGCAGATTCCACCCAGTCACGCCGGCGCCGCCGACCAGGCTGGTCAGGAACCCGCCGAGCAACGCGCCGGCGACCCCCGCGATGATATTCGCAACGCACCCCATGCGGCGGCTCCGTCCAACCAATATGCTGGCGACCCAACCCGCAAGCGCGCCGAAAACGATCCAACTCAGTATGCCCACTGCACTACCCTCACAGTCCCTGTGCTCTGAACCTCACGCCCTCGTCTGCCGGGTCTTCGCCTGGACCCGTCGAGACCCATTACACCTATAGCCTCTAACACCCGAAATCTGTCCATCTGGGATGGAAGATCCAACATAGCTGGCGATTTCAGATTGCCTGGACTCCAGCA
>JBHHUI010000587.1:0-2710 GCA_046753805.1 Anaerolineales bacterium | reverse complement strand
TTCGCGATCTTAGTACGGAGGAAAAGCAGGAACTGGATCGCACGACCACGATGAGCACCTGCGAGAGTGGCCGGATTTTCTACATGCCAGACGACACCGGCGAAGTATTGTTCATGCTTAAGACCGGCCGGGTACAGCTGTACCGGATGACTCCCGACGGCAAGAAAATCGTCGTGACGACGCTTGAGCCGGGTGCAATCTTTGGCGAAATGTCACTCATCGGCAGCGGCATGCACAATACTTACGCGCAAGCCATTGAGGACTGTCTCATTTGCGTCATGAGTCGCACTGACCTCGAACGCCTGTTTAGCCAGAAGCCGCAGGTTGCGCTGCGTTTCATCGAAGCCATGGGCAACCGGCTGCAGGAGGCGGAAGCCCGACTGGAGGAAGTGGCGTTCAAAAGCATCCCCTCGCGCCTTGCCAGTCTGCTGCTGCGGCTATCGACTGATCAGGGGGTGGACCGCGTGATCGGGTATACGCACCAGGACCTCGGCGAGATGCTCGGCACGTATCGTGAGACAACCACCCAAACCCTGAACGATTTCAAGAACCAGGGTTGGATCAACATTGCGCGCAAGCGCATCGAAATTACCGACCGCGAAGCGCTCTCACACATGGCCGAAGCCTGATCGCGCTGTCGTCGAACGCTAGCCAAACCAAAAGCGGGCGCACACTGCCAACGTGTGCGCCCGCTTATTTGTCTGGTAGAGCAGTGTCAGGCGAGCGTTCCGATAATGACGCCCAATATTATCGCCAGCAGCGCAAGCCCACCAATCAGGACCGCCAATACAACGAATGGCGCTGCCCAGGCCACAATACTGCGGGTGTAATCCACATTGTTGGCAATGGCCACGCCCTTCACATAGATGAGGCTGCCCCAGACCCAGGCCACGAGTGCGAGAATCCCGCCGCACGCCGCGACAAACGGGATATCGGGCAACGCGTCCACAATGCGCAGGAAGTAAGGCGCGAATGACAGGCCTGCCAGGCTCAAATGCTGGGCGAGCGTTGCCGTCCCACCCAACAGCTTAGCAACCAGCAGCACCATCAACGCATAACCGAACCAACCGGCCAGCGCCGTGAACGGCGATCCAAGCCACGTACCGAATACCTTCACTATGCGACTCGGGATGCGCCCGATCGGTGGGTGAATACGGGCTATTTCGTCCATCACCGCCAGTTGGATGCGCGTCTGAGCGGTCAGCGTGGCAACCGCCTCCTGCGGGAGCAATTCTTCCAGTTGCCGGAACGAGCGCAAGGCTTCGCGCTGCGCGTCCGCGTCGGACGCCGCCTGGTCGCGGAACACGTTCGCGCAGCCTCCGAGTCCGGCCACCAGCGTAACCAGAATCACCATTTGCAATACTTGCCAGAATCCGTCGCGCCCTTGTTTTATCGCCTCGAATGTCGAGGTCTGGAGGCGCAGCGCCCCCGTGATCAATTGAAGTATTGAAGCCATGCTAGCCCCCTGCGCCTGTAATCACCGCCGGCGCCGCAACCGCCATGATCAAGAATCCCCCAAAAACCAACAGCGCCACGACGACCCGGGGCAGCAAAATGGCGCCGAGGCTGCGCGCCCACGAGAGGTCGTGCGCTGTCTTCACCGCCAGGTAGCTGGTGGCGAGCACCCACCATGCGACCACGCCGTTGACGGGCGCGGTTCCGGGCAACAGATTCGCGGCGCGCAGCAGCATTGGCGCGTAGGCCAGCGCCAGCGCGCCAAGAAAGTGGCTTGTCGGCGCCCGGCCGCCCATGAGACGCGCAAGAGCCTGCGAAAGTACTCCGTACACGCCCCACCCAATCAACCCCAGCACCGGCGACAGGCAGAGTGATGCGAGCGCCCCGCCCCACGATGGCGTTACGAATCGCAGGAAGCGAAACACGGCTCGCAGCATGGCCTCGAAGACCGGGGCGGCCTCCGGGTCACGCATGAGTTCTTGCACCGCCGGCAGTTGCCCAATCTGGTTTGTGACGACGGCCTGAACGCGTTCCCATGGTGGGGACGTGGCGACGTCCAGCACCGTACCCAGCGCCTGCCCGACAGCGGCGACAAGCAGCGCCCCAATCAGAATAGTTAAGCCGCGTCGCAACGGCGCGCCGGACTGCAGCAACTCGCGGAACGCCGCCTCTTTCAACAGGATGGCGTCCAACGCAAGACGGAGCGCGCTCGATCCATCCGCGTTCAGATCGGGGCTGTCGACGCCCTTGGGCGTGAGATCGTCAGATTGACCTGACGCGACATACGTCGGCGCATCTGTGAAATCCGGCGTGACCGCTTCAACATTAGTCGCGTTTTGGTCGTCGTCCGGGTCTGGAGTCCCAGCGTTTAGAATCGTATCTTCCATAGCCCCTCGCTATTATGTTATCCGCCGCTTGTGCCGCGACTATAGCTTGTTCGGCAATCGATAGCAACCGGACGGACAGCATTGGGGATTTGAAACCGACCGAAATAAATCACGTCGCGCGGGTCGCAGTCAGAAGCGATTCGAGCAATGCAGCTTCGCCCTCCACAGACTGTATCTCCCCATCGAGCCAGGCCGCCCGGAGCCGTGTCAGAATGTACCCGATTTCGGGGCCAGGCGGCAGGCCGCGCGCGCGCAAATCATCTCCCGTCGTGGACGGGCGGACGCGCCGCCACTCAGCGCGATAGCGCCAGATCCGGTCGTACGTACGCACATCGTCGGCGCCCAGCGCGAATATCACTACTGCATGG
>JBHHUI010000586.1:0-2714 GCA_046753805.1 Anaerolineales bacterium | reverse complement strand
AAGAGCGCGGAGCTCGCGTCTCGGAAGTGCTGGACGATCTCGGACTGACGGAGCGCCGCGACGTGCAAGTCAGCGCGTTGAGTGGCGGGCAGCAAAAAAGGGTCAGCATTGGTGTGGAGTTGATCACCCGCCCGAGTCTGTTCTTCCTTGACGAGCCGACCTCAGGCCTCGACCCCGGCACAGAGACATTGATGATGCAGCTCATGCGTAACCTAGCTGATCAGGGCCGCACGATCATCCTCATCACGCATGCGACGAAGAACGTCATGCTGGCCGACAAGGTGATCTTTCTGGTGCGCGGCGGGCGCGTAGCTTGGTTCGGCCCACCTGATGAAGCACTGACCTACTTCGATCAATATCGCACGGAGCGCGAGCGACGTGCCGAGGATATGTCCTTCGACCGCATCTATAGCATCCTTGAAGATCCGGCGATTGCGTCGCCAGAAGAGTGGGCTGCTCGCTTCAGAAAACATCAAGCGCACGCGCGATATATCGCCGGCCCACTGGAGCTTGACGGCACGAAGGCCGCAGCAGACACATCCGCGCCCGTGCGCGTCACCGCACCGTCCGCGCGCAAGCGCACCTCCGGCATGCGCCAGTTTCTGATCCTTTCGGCGCGCAATTTGAACATCCTTCTACGTGATAAGTTCAGCCTCGCATTGATGCTTGCCACAGCCCCGCTGTTGGGCTCGCTAGACTTCATCATCGCTCGGCGCGACATGTTCGACGCCGCTATCGGCGACCCCTCGCAGGTATTCCTGACCTTGCTCACGCTGACGGTCATCGCACTTTTCGTGGGCGCAATGTCGCAGATGCGCGAGATCGTGAAAGAAACGGACATCTACAAACGTGAGCGCCTAGTAAACCTGCAACTACTGCCGTACGTGCTTTCGAAGGTCTGGGTGGCCGTGCTGCTAGCGCTCTACCAATCGGCGGCGTACCTTCTTATTCGTTATATCGCTGTCGACATGCCGGGGAATTTTGGCGACGCACTGCTGCTTTATGTGACAGTATTGCTGGCAACCATGGCCGGCATGATGCTCGGGCTGTTTGTATCGGCAGTCTCACCCAACCCCGCGACAGCCCCGTTGCTAACTGTGCTGTTGTTGATTCCACAAATGATCTTTTCAGGCGGCCTGCTTCCGATCAAGAGCTTCGGGCCGGTAGGCGAAGTGATCAGCTACGCGATTTCGGGCCGCTGGGCACTCGAGGCGCTTATCACCCAGGCGGGCGTGGGTCACGACGTAGCGACAGACGCCTGCTGGCTCCTGCCCGAAGACGAACGGGAGGCGCTTACCGCTGCCGAGAAGGCCGACTGCACGTGTATGGGTGAACAGCTCTACGACCGCTGCTACTTCCCCGGCCTGCAAGCAAATTACCTACCCGCACTGGACGAACCCGAGCCAGTTGCGCCTGTCGAGCCGGAGGCCCCAGGTACGCCCCCGCCCGAACCGGCAATGCCGCCCGAACCGGTAATGCCGCCTGAACCGGCAATGCTGCCCGAACCGGAACTTCCACCGGAACCGGAGCGACCCGAGCCGCCCGAGCTGATATTGCCTGCGCCGCCGCCCCCCCCGGAGCAACCCGAGGTGTTTACACCCCTCAATCAGCTCAAGTACAACATCGCGCTAAAGGAATGGACAGATGCGCTAAGCGAGTACAACGAGAACGTAAATGCCCGCCTGTACGCTCACAATGAGGCCTACACAGCCAGCGTCGAGAGCTATCTGGACGCGTTACAGACCTATCAAGCGGACGCGCAAGCCACACAAGAAGCCTATAGCGAAGAAGTTCGTGCTTTACAGAAAGGCTACAGCTCACAAGTCGAGTCAATCCAGCGCGCGTACAACGACGATGTCACTACCGTGCGCGAGGCCTACAGCGCCGACATTGCCGCATATCAGGCTAAAGTGGATGTGTTTCAGCAGCTTCAAGAACAGTACCGGCAGGAAGTTGAACGATATCAGGAAGACCTAGGCCGCTGGCAGCGTGACCGTTCGACTGCCATTGCTGCCGGCGAAGGCGTACTCGCCACGTTCTGGGAAAGCCACGGATCTACTTTTAACGTTAATGTTACCAACCGCTGGATGGCGCAGGGAATTATCATCATGGTACTGTTCGGGTTGATCTTGGTCTTTCAAAAGCGGAAGGACGTGATCTGATGCAGATACGTAACTGGCAGACGCAGATCAGCGCGACAATGCTGCGGGCTCTGGGGCTGACTCTGCTCATCCTGCTGCTGGCAACTGCTCCGCACGGCCTACAGGCTGCACCGCGGGCGCAGGACATAAGTTGCGAGAATTTGCTAGGCCTGCAAGACTCACAAGAGCGCGAACTTGGCGTGCAGCGGCGCGAACAGGATGTCTTCCCCACGCGGATCACGGGCATCGCACACTTCTACAATTTCACTGACAAGGAATACACGCTTAACATCGCGGACCGCTGGCAAAGCCTGCACGCAGGGAGCCGTTTCAACCCGTATGAAATCTGGATCGAATTACCGCCGGGCGAATACGAATACCACGCCTATCACGCTGGCGGTGTGGTGGGCGGCTCAACGTACGTCTTTGAAACCCTGACCTGGCCGGCGGCCATAGGACAGCCATATCAGAAGCCAGCGCCGCCCGCGGCTGTGGGTTCGTACATGCCGCCCAATGAACGTCTCTCTACCCTCGTCTTTTGGAATTCAAGCACCATCGAAGTTACAGTGACCG
>JBHHUI010000585.1:0-2714 GCA_046753805.1 Anaerolineales bacterium | reverse complement strand
TCGCCGCGTGTGTTTTGGACCAGCCACTTCATTCGGCCCGAAATGTGGGTGTCAGTAATTAGCCTGGGCGGTCTTCTCGCAGGTTGGTGGGTGGCGCGCCATCCGAGTTCACAGCGAGCGCTCGTGTTGGGATTCTTGATCGTCGCCATGCTCGATATCTATCTTTCGTTGTTCGCGACTATGTTAACCACAGGGCTCGTCATGTTTGTGAGCCTCTGGAGACAAAGGAAGCGCCGTATGCTATGGCCGTTCGGCGTGGGCATGCTGCTTGGGCTGGTCTATTACCTCGGCGTCCAATTCGGGCCCGATTGGCCCCAGTCGGTGGTTTCCTGGCAGCACTGGTTGACGCGTAATCGAATCGTGGGTCAGGAAAGCAATCTGTTGAGCCGGTTTTGGAACTTGCCTGCTACGTTGTTCGCAGAGTACGTACGCTACTCGCTCATCGGGTGGGCCGAGGGTACTTACTTCGCGCTTGCGACTGCCGTGCTCCTGTGGAGACGCTCTTTCCCGGATCGGTTTGTAATTGGCGCAGCCGTGATCGCATTCGTGGTATTTGGCATGGCGTTTGCCAGCCCCTGGCATGCGCTTGATGCGTTTCCAATGCCCGTGCTGCTGACCGCTGCCGGCCTGTATGGCGGAGCGGGCTGGATGGCTTCCGGGCGCTGGAGTCGCATAGCGGAGAGTCTGACCCCGGCAGCGCTCGCAACGGTCTGTGCTGCGCCGCTGCTGGCCGGATATTTGGGATTGACCGGTTATTATGGGTGGGTCAACCGAGGCTACGACTACTGGGAATATGTGCGTGACTTGCAACGGTATACGCCGCCTGCGGCGGCAATTCTGGGCGAGGGAAGCTGGTGGTTCGGCTTTGTAGACCAGCCTTATTTGTGGGATGAGGAATTCGGTATGTTTCGATGGCAGTCGGTCGCCGAAGCAGATGCATTGGTCGAAACTCACTTGCGAGACAACAATGTTTCCACAGTGTTCCTGGACGAGAATCTCGGAACCGATGTCGATCCTGGGCCGTACATGGACATCCATGGCGTGCTGCGCAACTACCTTGACGAGCAATGTAGAATCACGGGCGAGGTTGCACGCACGGCTTACGGCGTTGATTTGAATGGCCCGGGTGTCAAGAATACGCGCGTCTATCACTGTGGCGGTTAATGTATGAAACAAGTCTTCTTCGACGGTAAAGGCACGCTGCAATTGCAGGACGTGCCAGCCCCGACGTGCGGTCGCGGGCAAGTGCTCGTGCGCGCGGCCTATTCGCTCATCTCCAGCGGGACGGAATCGACTGCGCTGTCAGGCGGCGGCAGCCTGGTCAAACAGGCGCTGCGCCGTCCCGACCTCGTGCGGCGCACGTTGCGCTACGCCGCCCGGCAGGGCGTGCGCGCTACCGTGGGGCTGGTGCGCTCGGCGACGAGCGACTGGTTTCCGCTGGGCTACAGCGCCGCCGGCGAAGTGGTGGAGGTCGGCGCAGATGTGTCGAGCTTCGCCGTCGGCGACCGCGTGGCCTGCGCAGGCGCGGGCTATGCCAACCATGCCGAGTTTATCGCCGTGCCTCGGAATCTAGTGGTGAAGGTTCCGCCGGGCGTTCCGTTGCGCGAGGCCTGCTTTGCCACCGTCGGGGCCATCGCGCTGCAGGGCGTGCGCCGCGCCGAACCAACGCTGGGCGAGACGGTGGTCGTCGTCGGCACGGGACTGATCGGGTTGCTCACGGCGCAGCTGCTGCGCGCCCACGGCTGCCGCGTGATCTGCACGGACCTTGCGGGCGACCGCCTGCAGGCGGCGCGCGCCCTCGGGGTGGAGCACACCGTGCTCGTCGGCGCGGTCGATCCGGTGGCGGCGGTCCGCGCGGTCGCAGGGCCGACCGGCGCGGATGCGGTGATCTTGACGGCGGGCACAGCCTCGTCAGCGCCCGTCAACCAGGCCTTCCAGATGTGCCGCGAGCGCGGGCGGGTTGTCATCGTCGGCGCGGTGGGGATGAATCTGGAGCGGAACGATTTCTATAACAAGGAGATCGACCTGCGCATCTCCCGCTCGTACGGCCCCGGTCGCTACGACCGCGACTTCGAAGAGAAGGGCGTAGACTATCCGCTTGGCTACGTGCGCTGGACGGAGACGCGCAACCTGGCGGCATTTCTGGAGCAGGTGCAACAGGGGCGTGTCGCCGTCGCGCCGCTGGTCAGCGCCGAGTATCCCATCGAGCAGGCGCCCGAAGCCTACGCGCGCGTGACCGGCGGCGACGGCATCGGGGTCGTACTTGTCTATCCAGGCGCGGCGGCCGAAACCATGCCGGACCGCACGCTGCAGCTGGCCGCGCGCGCGCCGGCGCGTGATGGCCGCATCGGGCTGGCGCTGGTGGGCGCGGGCAATTATGCGCGCTTGATGCATATTCCCAATTTGAAACGCCTTGGGGCGCGCGTGGAAGTGCGGGCGGTGGTCAGCGGCTCTGGCGCGAGCGCGCGCCGCGCGGCGACGGAATTGGGCGCGCCGCTCGCGTCCACGGACTTGCGCGCTGTGCTGGGCAACAGCGATGTGGACGCTGTACTGATCGCTACCCGCCACGATCTCCACCGAAAGCAGTGCCTGGCGGCTGCCCGCGCCGGTAAACACATCTTTGTCGAAAAGCCGCTCGCGCTTACCGTGCCGGATTGCGAGGAGATAGTGGCCGCTGTGGCGGAGGCCGGCGTGCTGTGTGCTGTCGGATTCAA
>JBHHUI010000584.1:0-2715 GCA_046753805.1 Anaerolineales bacterium | reverse complement strand
GTGCAATCGTTACCGGTATGACCTTTGGCGAGGCCGCTATTCGCGAGTTCCTGGCTGAGAAAGCCTCGCCGGTGCTCGCCCCCTTTTGCGGCAGCGGCTCGATTCCTTTGGAAGCGCAGCGCCCGGGTCGCATTTGGGACCCTGTTGGCCAATTTCGTCGAGCGCGGGCAACTGTTCGAATGCGCTCATAAAAACCAACCCGAGCCGTCTTTCCCAAATGAGCCGAGCAACTCGGCTGCCCGGCTTCGGTATTCGAGCCTAAGCACGGCCGGGAGCTGCTCAACCACTGGGGAATGCGGCTCGGGCGATTGATGCTCTGGTACCCCAGACAGGAATCGAACCTGTGGCTTCTTGCTCCGGAGGCAAGCGCTCTATCCACTGAGCTACTGGGGCATTGGTTATAAAGGCGATTCTACCACGCGAAGGGAGCTTAAAATTCACGTTTGAAAGCTCAATGTGCGACTTTCAATTAAGACAACTCCTGACTCAACTTCACAACTTCCGCGCGAATTTTCGTAATCAGTTCCGCGTTGCGCTCGCGGTCGCCCACCTTCGCACGCTGGTGCTTCTTGAATGCCAGTTCGGCGCACTCTTTGTAAAAGCGCCGGTTCTTGCGCCAGTAGCCAGGCCCCCTTGCGGCGGCGCGCCAGCCCGCTGCAATCCGGCCTGTAAACGAACTGACCGTGGCGGCCTGCGCCGCGGTGAGCACGCCTTGCTCGACTTCAGCAGCCAGATACGTTCGTATCCAGCGCGCCTCGTTCACGAGCGAAATGACGGCGATGATCAGCACGCCAAGCGCGCCCATCCAGTCGGCCAGGATGGCGATCGGGAAACCGATGGGGCCGACGCTGACGAGGAAATTGTGGAGACCGTGCGCGGCCATGGCGGTGATCAGCCCCAGTACCGGCAGGGTGAGCTTGCCGAGCCAGCCCTTGCGGAAGCGGGCCAGCGCAAAGCCGATCCCGGTCAGGCTGGTGAAGAATGCGTGGTTAAGCCCGAACAGGAACGCACGCAGGAAGATCAGGCAACCCAGGATGCCGCCGGCCGTCGAGAAATACAGGATGTTCTCAATCGCTGCAAAGCCGAATCCCACCAGCGAGCCATAGATGATGCCGTCGAGCACTGAGTCGAACTCGCGCCGGTAGAGCACGAATACGAGCAACACGGCCGCGCCTTTAATGAACTCCTCCGTCAGCGGCGCGATGATGCTGGCTCCGACAATGTCTGCCCCGATCGGACTGAAGTACAACTCCGAGAAGACATATTGCACCGGCACGTCCAGGATGATCTGCGTGATGAGCGCAAAGCAGGCGGAGGGGATAAAGCCCCACAGGAAGATCGAACCGAGTAACGGCAGCGGTTCTTTTTCCCAGCGGTCAAGCCACCACAGGATACCGGCGTAGATGAGCATGGGAACGATGCCAAAGAAGATGGAGATGACAAGCACAATCACGTCGATGTCCTCCGATGGAGTTGCCGTGGAGAGTTAGCTTTCAAGGCGCCGGCCTCCAACTTTCCCCGTCATCCTCTAATTCGTTTCACAAGTACCGCCCAGCGCGAGGTCAGGTGAATGAGCGGCGATGAAAGGCGCGTGTTGAAACGGGCTTTCTGCAGCGCTTGCCGGAATGCCTCCGCGCCGTCGAAGGGCGGCAGCTGCAGCGTCGCGCGACCGAGTTCGCGGTATGAGTGCGCGTCCGAACCGACGGTGCCTAGTATGCCGGTTTCATGGGCCAGTGCAAGGGCGCGGTCGTTTGGCGCACTCGTCAGGCAGCGGGCGTTGAAGACTTCGATGGCGTCCACGTGCGGGAGCAGGGCGCGCAGTTCCGGCTCAGTCCAACCGTGGCGCTGCAATTCATAGGGGTGTGAAACGCTGATGACGGCTTCCTGCGCCCGCAACCGCGCGATCGTTTCCAGCGGGGAAAGACCGGCGGGCACCTCCGCGCGGATGAAATAGGCCAGCAGTTCGCCGCGCGTGGTGAGGATTTCCTCGCCGGGGATGATCAGTTCCGGCCAGCGGGCGGCCATCTCCAACGCGCCGCGCGCTGTATTGTGGTCGGTGATGCACAGCCGGTCGATTCCGCGCGCGCGGCAAATGTCAACCATGCGCGCGGGTTCCATGAGACAGTCCTGCGAGTATTTGGTGTGGCAGTGGGTCTCGACGGTGAGCAAGAGGGGATTTGCCACTATCTGGCTGCCCCGAAGCCGCCCCCGCCGGGCGTCTCCACCCGGATGACAGCGCCCGCCGGCACATGACGGGAGAATTTTCCCGGGAGCGACTCGGCTACGCCACCCTGAATCAGCGTGTTTCGCCCGGCCGACCCCGGTTCTCCGCCGGATAGTCCGTACGGTTGCGTCGAACGGCGATCTGAAAGCATCGTTAGCGTCGCAGCGGCCAAGAGTTCGATCTCGCGCACCACCCCATCGCCGCCGCGAAACTGGCCATCACCCCCGGAGCCGGGCCGTAGCGTGTAGCGAAGCACGCGGAATGGATAGGCGTATTCCAGGGCTTCCACCGGCGTATTGAGCGTATTGGTCATGTGCGTGTGGATGCCGCTCGCCCCGGCTTTACCCGGCCGCGCCCCCATGCCGCCCCCGATGGTCTCATAATAGGTAAACGGACGGTCGCGGTCGGCGTCCCAACCGCCAATGGTGAGATTGTTCATTGTGCCCTGGCTGGCGGCTGGGATGCGGTCCGGACAGGCCTGCGCTAGCGCG
>JBHHUI010000583.1:0-2715 GCA_046753805.1 Anaerolineales bacterium | reverse complement strand
GCAGCGCCGAAGCAGCTCGGCATGCGCGCAATTTGGTACCGGTCTGAGAACGCTCCTCCTCGGCCAGATGAGCAAACTGTTGCTGACGCGGTTGTGAGTCGGCTAACCCAGATTCCGGGCTGTGTAAACCGTTGGCGAGACGGCAATACATGAATCTGGGGTAGCCGTCGCACTGCTCGGACTGGATGATTTGCCAGGTCAGGGCAACTGAATGTCAGCGGCGGCATTGATCAGCGGCTTTCTTCCGGGAATGACTCAAGGCATTTATCACATTTGCCAAGACTTCCCGCACGTCTACGGCGCGCTCAACCTGGATGCGGTCGTCGCCATGTTAGACTTCCCGCCAGAGCTGGACGGAACGTTCACCTTCCCAAACAGATAGACGATTCATCCCCCAGAACATCTGCGCGCTACAGAGCGTCCAGCAGCAACGCCCCCGAACGGCAGGTTCTCATATAATAGGCGCATGGAACTGTCAGGCATGATCCGCCTACTCGGGGATATGTTGGGCGAGGTGCTGGTCGAGCAGGAATCGGAATCCCTGTTCCAGACCGAGGAACGCATCCGGCTGCTGGCCAAAGCGCGACGCGGCGACGAAGTAGCGGCCGCCGAAGCGCTGCCGCGCGTCGTCGCTGGTCTGACGGCGGACGAGGCGCGCGTGGCGGCGACGGCCTTCGCCGTGTACTTCGACCTCATCAATCTGGCCGAGGAGAACCATCGTGCAGGCGTGCTGCGCGACCGCGAGCGCGCGCTGTCGCCGGAGCCAATCCCCGAATCAATTCGGGACGCCATCCACACGCTCAAATCGCAAGGCGTGCCGGCCGCGCGCGTGGCAAACCTGCTCGACAAGCTGCAGATCGAACTCGTGCTCACTGCGCACCCGACCGAGGCGCGCCGCCGCACGCTCCTATCGAAAATGCAGCGCATCGCCGCCGCGCTCTTCGCCCTGGACCATGCCGATTTGTTGCCCCGCGAGCGCGAACAAACCAAGCGCGAACTCCGAGCCGAGATCACCTCATTCTGGCTCACGAGTCGCCAGCGCACCAAACGCCCGGCCGTGACCGACGAAGTGCGCACCGGACTTTTCTTTGTGGATGAAGCGCTCTGGGATTTGCTGCCGAAATTGTACCGAGAACTGGAGCTCGCTCTTGCCGAGAGCTATCCGGGGCTGCAAGTCTCCCAGCCGTGGCTGCGGCTTGCGTCGTGGATCGGCGGCGACCGCGACGGCAACCCGAACGTGACTGTCGGCGTCACAGCCGAGACTTTGCGCCTGCATCGCGGTCTGGCAGTCGAGCGGCACCGCCGGACGCTCCAGTCGCTCGCGCGCAAATTGAGCATCAACAGCAGAAGGATTCCGCCGGACCCCGATCTGGCAGGCTGGCTCGAATCGCGGCGACCGTTGCCGCGTCATGTGGCGTTTTTAGAGAGTCGCTATCGTGAGGAGCCATACCGGCTGGCGCTGTCCTTGCTGGCCGCCGACCTCGCACAGGCTTCGGCCGACGACATGACGGAACGACTTCTGAGCGACGCGCCCCACGAAGCGCTGGCACGGGTGGAAGATTTCGCCGTTCCGCTCCGCATCATCGAGCAGCAGGTCCCGCGAGCCGTGGCTGAGGTAGACCTGGCCGACGTGCGCCGCCAATTTGAGATTTTCGGGTTGCACGGCGCGCGGCTTGACATCCGCGAAGATTCCGCGCGCCTCAATCGGGCCGTGGGTGAAATTCTCCGCGCGCTCGAAATCACGCCCGCATTTACAGAATCCGACCCGACGGAGCAAATGGCCGTGCTCAGCAAATTGCTCGACGAGCCGCCGCCACAGCTCGCCGACCATCCGGGCGTCACACGCGAAACCGCCGAAACATGGGCCTTGTTCCAGTTGCTCGCGCGGGCGCGCAACGTGTACGGGCGCGCGTTGCTCGGACCCGTGATCATCTCGATGACGAAAAGCGCAGCCGACGCACTCTCCGTGCTGCTCCTCGCCCGCTGGACCGGCTGTTCGGACGGACTCGACATCGCGCCGCTGTTTGAAACGCTGGCGGACCTCGCGGCTGCGCCGGAGGTCCTCCGCACGCTGTTCGCGCTACCCGCGTATCGAGCACACCTGGCCGCGTGCGGTGATAGCCAGACGGTGATGATCGGGTATTCCGACAGCAATAAGGACGGCGGCTTCCTGGCGGCCAACTGGGCGCTGTACGAGGCGCAGGAGCGGATTGCAACGGTTTGCCGGGCGCACGGCATCCGCCTGACTCTCTTTCATGGACGCGGTGGAACCGTGGCGCGTGGCGGCGGCCCCTCCAACCGTGCCATCCGCGCGCAGCCGCCGGGCACTGTGGATGGCCGCTTTCGGGTCACCGTTCAGGGTGAGACCATCTCCGCCCGCTTTCTCAATCCACGCCTCGGGCGGCGGCACCTCGAACAAACCATCAACGCGGTGCTACTGGCCTCCGCAACAGATGGCGCCAGCAAATCGGCGAGCGGCGCATGGCGCAGCGCAATGGCCGCGATGGCCGCCGCCTCCCGAGACGCGTACCGTTCACTGGTGTACGAGACGCCGGGATTCCTGGACTACTGGCGGGAAGCCACCCCGCTGGAAGAGATCAGCCGGCTGCAGATCGGGTCGCGGCCGGCGTCTCGCGGCGGAAGCGCCTTACAGGTCATGCGGATTCGCGCGATCCCATGGGTGTTCTCGTGGATGCAGAGTCGTTTTAACCTGCC
>JBHHUI010000582.1:0-2723 GCA_046753805.1 Anaerolineales bacterium | reverse complement strand
TCCAGCAGCGTCTGGATCGTCTTGTTACTTTCGTTTAAATGGGCAATGAGGTCTTGCATGGGAACCCTCCGGGTTTGAGATGGGAGACAGAAATAGGGGACTAGCGCGGAGCGACAATCCCCACTCTCTGATCTCCATTCCCCAAGTTTACTGGTCGAATAGTCCGTCCACAAACGCTCCCGGCTCGAACGGCTGCAGGTCTTCCACTGCTTCTCCTAGCCCGACGAATTGTACCGGCAATGCGAGTTCCCGGCGGATGGCGAAGACCATGCCGCCGCGCGCGGAACTGTCGAGCTTGGAAACCACAACACCTGTCACGCCGACTTTGTCGCGAAATGCGCGCGCTTGTGCGAGCGCATTCTGCCCCGTAATAGCGTCCAACACCAGCAGGACGTGGTGCGGCGCGCCCTCGGCGGCCTTGGCCGCCACGCGGCGAACTTTTTCCAACTCTTCCATCAGGTTAAAGCGCGTGTGCAGGCGGCCGGCGGTGTCGGCGATGACCACGTTCGACCCGCGTGCGCGGGCGGCGCTGACAGCGTCGAACAACACGGCGCCCGGGTCAGCGTTCGCATCCCCGGCAATGACGGGGACGCCGACGCGCGCGCCCCAGATTTGCAATTGCTCGACGGCGGCCGCCCGAAATGTGTCGCATGCGGCCAGCAACGGTCGGGCATTGTGTTCGATTGCGAGCCAGCGCGCCAGCTTGGCAGCAGTCGTGGTCTTGCCGGAACCGTTCACTCCCACCATCAGGATCACGGTGGGTTCGCCGGGCAGAGTCAGTGCGGGCGGATCTGGCAGCTGCGCGCGCAGTTCCGTGCGAAGGCGTTCCATGAGATCGTCGGCGCGCGTCAGGCCGGTGGCTTTTACATGATCGCGCAGGCTATCGACAAGTTCGGTTGCCGTTGCGACCCCGATGTCGGCCTGGATGAGGATGGCTTCGATCTCGTCCCAGGTATCGGCGCTGATCTCACCGACGCCGATGGCGTTGGCTATGCGTCCAAATACCTGTTGGCGCGTGCGGGTGAGACCCTGCGTAAAAGATCGGAGACGACTGGTCACGGCGGCTTACGTTCCCCAATCTCGCAAGTACAAGAAATCATATCCCACTGTGCGGTAGCCCAGCTTGGCAACCGGCGGCATGACGCGCTTGTAGTGATAGCGCCGCATGCGGTCGATCACTTGTTGCACAAATTCCGGCGCGAAGCCCGCCGCGACAGCTTCTGCGGGCCGATAGCGCTGATCCACCAACAGATAGAGCAGCTCGTCTACATGCGCGTAGGTGAAACCCAACTCATCTTCGTCCGTCTGGTTGGCCCACAGATCGGCGCTGGGTGGTTTCGCGATGATGGCCTCCGGCACCCCCACGGCGCGTGCGAGTTGGCGCACCTGGGTCTTGTACAGGTCGCCAATAGGATTGATGGCGCAGGCTGCGTCGCCGAACTGGGTCGAGTAGCCGAGCAGGATTTCAGTCTTGTTGCTCGTCCCGATGACCAATCCGCCGAATGCAGCCGACTGGTCGTAGAGCACGATCATGCGGGCGCGCGCCATGACGTTTCCGCGCCGCACGTTGTTTGCGTCGGGCACATGTGCGAACAACGCCTCTGCCATGGACGTGATCTCGGTCGTTTGGGCCTGCACGCCGGTGGCCTCGATCACCAGTTCGGCATGCTCCATGCTTTCGGGTGACGATGTCTTGTACGGCATGCACAGGGCGAGGACATTCTGCGGGCCGAGCGCTTCGGCGGCCAGAAAACAAGAGAGCGCCGAGTCAATTCCGCCCGAGAGGCCGATAACGGCGCGCTCCATCCCCGCGCGTGTGATCTCCGCTCGAATGAAGCGGCTCAGTATCTGACGCGCAAGATCGGTATTGATGTTCAGATTCGCGGTCTTGTTATTCATCGTCCCGTTTTGGTACACGAATCAACATGTTGGCTAATGTACACGGCGATACTGCCCGCTTCCACAGACCCTGACATTTGCGCAATCTGCGTTCGCCAGCGTCCGATTATCGGCTGCTGAACGACCCCGGCGGCGCGCCCATGATGCGCGTCAACTCGCGCATCATGAGCGATGTGCGCTCATCGCGCAGCAAGGGCAGCCGGGCGCGCGTGCGGTGGAACTGCCCCAGGTCAATCGTGGCGACTGTGAGCGCTTCATCAAATTCCGGCCCGCGCACGATCAATGTGCCGTTTGGATCAAACACCGTCGAGCCGCCCCAGAAGTTGAGCCCATCTTCGAAGCCGGTACGGTTCGTATGGATTACAAAATTTGTGAAGAGACTGGCATAAGCCTGGTTGACGTGCTCCACCCAGCGGGACGAATCGAGCCGTTCACCCCCATCCAGACCGCGGCCCGGGCTGGCTGATTGAAACAAGAGGATATCCGCGCCGTCGAGCCATAACAGGTAGGGCGGGCTGGCATGCCAGAAATCTTCGCAAATGAGCATGCCGACCCGCCCGAAGGGCGTGTCAAAGGCCCGGACTTCATCGCCCCAGGCGAAAAAGCGTCCTTCGTCAAACATGCCGTATGTCGGTAGATACACCTTGTCGTGCACGTGCAACACGCGCCCCTGCGAGAGATATGCGCTGGCAATGTAGAAACGGTGGCGATTGTCTTCGTGGACAAAGCCAACCATTAAATCCAATTGCCGGCTTGCTTCCAGCAGCGGCCCGAACACCGCATCGTCGCTCACCGGCCGGTGAGCGACATTAGGAACCAAATCC
>JBHHUI010000581.1:0-2724 GCA_046753805.1 Anaerolineales bacterium | reverse complement strand
CTTTCTGTACGCCGTCGCTGTCCCCGACGTGCACCTGAAACTTCACCCAATCCAGACCGGCGGCGCGCATCTGGTCGGCGGCCGGCTGCGCGAAGCTGTGCGCCTGGCCGCCAAACTTGAATTCACCCCGTTCGCGCGGGAATATTGCGCCGGGCGCGTGCACATCGTCGCGGGCATAGATGACGTCGACGTTCACGACCGTCTGGCCCGGTTCGAGCGACAATTGCGCCAGCGAGCCGCCGGCGCAGACCACCGCCCGCGCGCACTTGATTTCGGCATGACGGAATTCACCCTGGGTGTTGAGCAGGTAGGAATACACCTGCCAGATCCCCGGCGGCACACTCAGGCTATACGTGTCCTGACCGGGCGCGAGAACCAGCTCGGTGTTTCGCCCACTCGTCGTATCAAGCGCAAACACGCTCGCGCGGAAGCTCGCGGCTGCGTCCGCGCTCAAGCTCGGAGGATAGACGATCGACCCAGCAATAGTAGCGGGTTCGAGCGCGCCCTCCGCACCGGGCGCAGCAGCGGTGGACGGCGGCGCGGCCGAGATGTCGACGCCGCGCACCATCTGACCCGCAACTACATTCAGCACAACATGCAGGCCGTCGCAATTCTCAGAATTCGTGGGGCAGCGAATCGGCAATTGGCGGTCGCCGTCGCGGGCGGACAGCACCCAGAGGCCGGATGGAAGCGAGAGGGAATAGGTTGTCTGACCCGGCGCGGTCTCAATATCGATTTGCTGTCCGGTGAGGGGATTCAGCACTGTAATTTCGGTGCGGGGTCCGGCGGCCGGCAGCGCGCCCTGCAAAATCGCCGCCTCTGCGACCGCAAATGGGCCGTCCCCGCCGGCCTCAGTCGGCGTCGTGGCGGGCCGGGATAGCAGCGCCGTTTGCGTGGCGTCGGCAGCCCGATCCAATTCGGGACGCCCGTCACATGCGGTCAGCCACAACAGAAGCGGCATGCAGACCATAAGGGCGCGCGCTCGCCGAGTCATACCGCGTACGGCCGCCGGGCGCCGTCTAGTAAGCCTGCGCGGCGGCAGCCCGCGCGCGGCGGCGGCGCATTACCACGGAGAAGAGCAGGAGATTGAAAGCAAGCAGCAATACCACGCAACTACATGACACGAGGATAATTGCGAGCGGGTTGTTGGAAAACAATTCGCGCGCGTCTTGATATTGCTTCTGCGCAAACACGGTCGCGCGGTCCAGAAAAGACCCCGGCCCACTGTCCGGCGTCGCCTCGCCCGCAGCCGTGATCTCCGCCGCTGGTTCTTCAGTCTCGACGACCAGCGCGATCTGGAGTTGTGTGCTGTACTCCGCAACCACGTTCACGTGCCATTCGTCAGAAATCGCCGCCTCACGCCCGACCGGCAGCGCCACCTGCACCCGATAGGTTCCCGGTGGAAGTTCGGCGCAGCCATTCTCATCCTGCTGTATCGGAGCTGCATTACCGGCCAGTTGGAAGGCCGCCGGCTGCGACACCCCATCACCCACATCCTGCATCCGGTTGCCGTTGATGTCGTCGAACGTCAGCACGCACAGTTGGCCGTTTTCGCCGGGCACGTTGTGCGCGCTTGCCGGCGGGCCGCCTTCCTCGCTGTTGGACTGCGCCGAGGGCGCGCATTCGAAATTCTCCACCTCCGTCCAGCCCGATCGGCCATCGGACAGTTCCAGCTGCACCCAACTACCCGATTCGTCCAGTGCAAGAGCTGTGGCCGGCCTGCCCGGGCGGAGGGCAACAACAATCTCCGAGCCGGGTTGGGGGGCGGCGCGTACGCCGATAACCATGTCTGAAACGGAAGCGCCTTCACACGGGTATTTATCCTGAGCGAAAGCGGCTGGCGCCATCCACAAGGTTGACTGGGCCGCCAGAATCATCATCACGAGCAAACGCGCACGTACAGAATTTGGTAATTGCATGGCCTATTGGGAAGCTTCGCCCGAACAAATATCACACAGACTGTCGGCGCGAATGGAGGCGTGACAGTGGTTTTCTTCGTTGTGAACCCAGTCAAAACCGGCATGGTACGCCAGCGCGCACAGGCGGCTCATATACCGCAACTCGGCGGGCCAGGGTATGAAGTCTATTGAGCGGCCTTCAAAATGAAGCGAGTATTTCCTGGCTGCATCCGGTTGTGCGGCGTCATGTTCCAGCAGTGAATCATACGTTTCGGTGACCATGACTTTCACCTCCCCGCCCCACTCCGCTTCGACCAGAGCCGCCAACCGCTGGAGGGGCAGCACCATGTCCGGGTGCATCAATGCATCTTCGTCGTCGTACGGGGACGCCTCGCTGTTTGAAAAGAGTATATCGGATGAGGGATAGCGCGCCAGTTGCGCGAATGCACACGAGTCGCGTTCGATGCGGCACACCATCGGCCCTGCGCCCTCGGTTTCAGTCTTGTCATACGTGCCGTCGCCGGCAATGCGTTGCCCCACGAGCAGCTCTTCTGGAAAGATGGTCGTCTGTTCGGTCGGGGCCTGTGTCGCCGATGCAACGTTCAGACCGCGCCCGGTCACCCCGACCACAACACTCGCCGTGGGCGTGTCGCGCACAAGCGGCAGCGGCGCTGCCCGTTTGCCGGGCGACCCGCAAGCCGCCAGCAGGGCGAGGCCAGCGACAACCAGCGGCAGGCTGCGCGCGACGCGCTGCGCTGTCGCATGTTCGCGTTTGTGCGCAAATCCGCGCCAGCCCGCTCTCCCACTCTTCACTGTGCGCGTTCCT
>JBHHUI010000580.1:0-2724 GCA_046753805.1 Anaerolineales bacterium | reverse complement strand
GCCAGATGGCGGCGGACTACATCGCCATCGAAGCGAGCGGGCCAGTAACGGTGCAGCTGGTCGGGAACGGATTGCGGGGAACACTCGCCGGCATACAGTCGGGCGAGTTACACGCCTTTGCAATGGAGACAGGCGCGGCGACTGTGGACGCATCCCGTTACGAGTACATGTACCTCATTGTGGAGAACCCGGCCCGCGCCCAGGATGAAGCGGATTGCGCGTTTGCCGACTACACCGTCGCGCTGTCAGAGGGTGGACAACCATCCGACCCGGATTCGGTACTGTCAGCGCCGAATTTCATGCCGCCACGGTTTGAGGCACTGGCGGATGTCCAGGGATATTACACGCCGGGCGAGCCGGTCGCTGCGCCGCCCGAACTGATTCCCGCATACCTCCCGCCGGGGTATGTGTTCGGTGAAAGCTATCTGCTCGAAAAGGACGATTTCGGCCCGCCGGAAGATGCCGTGTGGTACGTGCCGGGCGACGGGCCGGCCACAGTACTCGATTATTACGGAGACGGTGACGCGTTCATCAGCCTGACGGCAAGCGACAGTCCGTACGAAGCGCTGGATGCCTGGCTCGCGCAGGTAGACTACGATCCTACGCTGGAGGAGGATGTGCAGATCGCCGGCGTGCGGGTGATCTTGTTCGACCTGTCCACACCGGCCGAACCGTACACGAGCGCGACCTTCTTGCATGAGGGCCGCTTTGTAGTGCTCGAGGGGACGATCGGTGTTACCGAAATGCGCCGCGTTGTGGCAAGCTTGCTGCGTGGCAAAGCCCGGCGCATGCAGCAGATCATCACAGGACGGGCACGCACCGGAATCTACATCCCTATCTTTACATAATGCCGGAATCAAGCTGACTCTTGCTGTTTTCACTGTTTGACACTACACTTGCGCCCAGTTAGTTGGGGCACTTGAAAGGAGCCAGGTTGTGGAAGCATATTGTGTAAAATGCAAGACCAAGCGTGAAATGCAGAGTCCGGAGGCGACCTTTACCAAAAAGGGCACTCCGGCAACCAGGGCGACTTGCCCGGTATGCGGAACGACGCTCTTCCGAATGGGGAAAACTGCGGCGCACGAAGGCATGACCCCACCCGCCCGTGCATAGCGGCCGCAGGAATAGTTGACGAACTGAAGCGTCCGGCGAAAGTCGGACGTTTTGTTTTCCAGCAGTCGGACGCCGCCTCGGACGGCAGTGGATGTGACAGTGGTAGAATAGCTGCGCGGTCAGCACGAGACTCCGCAAGACAACAGGGCGAGACTCTCCCGCACCCTCATGTCGCTCACACTCGAAGAAGTCGAACACATCGCAGCGCTTGCTCGGCTGGAATTGACCACCGAAGAAAAAGCGCGCTTCCGGGAACAACTTACAGCCATCCTTGACTACGCAGACCGTCTACAGGAACTGAACACGAGCGCTATCCCGCCGACAGCCACAGTATTGCCGCTCCACTCCGTCACGCGCGCCGACGAAGTCAGGCCGTCGCTGTCGCGGGATTTGTTGTTGCGCAATGCGCCGGAAACGGAAGCGGGGAGCTTCCGGGTGCCGCCGGTGTTGGACAAGCAGGCATAGCGAGTCAACGCTCCAATGCAGTCCGCGCGCCAACCTGCGCACAGTGTGAGACCGACTCGTCTCAGGCCATCACCGTCGCGAATCTCGACGGTGATTTGCATCTAGGACGTACACGTGCCGCTCTACGACCTGGACTTGCTCGCCGCCTCCCGGCAATTGCGCGCCGGAGACATCGGCAGCGTCGAACTCACGACCACGTTGCTGGAGCGCGTGCATGCGCTGGAGCCGCAGCTCCACGCATTCCTGGCTGTCACTGCCGACGCGGCGCTTGAGCAGGCGCGGCGCGCCGATGAGCAATTGACAGCCTGGCGCGCCGACGGCGACTCAGCGCCGCCCCATCCGCTCACCGGCGTCCCGATCGCCATTAAAGATGTGCTGTGCGTGTCCGATATCCCGGCGACCGCCGGCTCGCGCATCCTGGAGGGGTTCACGCCGCCGTACGACGCCACAGCGGTTGCAAACGTGCGCGCCGCCGGGGCCGTGTTGCTGGGCAAAACCAATACGGACGAATTCGCAATGGGGTCATCGACGGAAAATTCGGGGTTTGGCCCCACGCGCAACCCCTGGGACTACGAACGCGTGCCCGGCGGCTCGTCGGGCGGGAGCGCGGCCGCCGTGGCGGCACGGATGGCCCCAGCGGCGCTGGGGACGGACACAGGCGGAAGCGTGCGCCAGCCGGCGTCTTTCTGTGGCGTCGTCGGGTTAAAGCCCACCTATGGGCGCGTCTCGCGCTATGGATTGATCGCTTTTGCGTCGTCGCTCGACCAGATCGGCACGCTCACTCGCACCACGGCCGACGCTGCGCTGCTATTGAGCGTCATTTCCGGGCATGACCCGCTGGATTCCACCTCTCTGCCGATGGACGCGCCGGATTACGCAGCTGCTATCAGTGCCGGCGCCGATCTGGCGGGTGTGCGCGTGGGCGTTCCGGCCGAGTATTTCACCGCCGGCATGCAGTCTGCCGTCGAAGCAGCCGTGCGGGCTGCGATTGCTCGGCTCGGCGAACTAGGGGCCTCCATTCACGAAGTCAGCCTGCCACACACCGACTACGCGCTGCCGACATATTATCTGATCGCCCCGGCCGAGGCTTCGGCCAACCTGGCGCGGTTTGACGGCGTTCGGTACGGATTTCGTCATCCCGAAGCG
>JBHHUI010000579.1:0-2732 GCA_046753805.1 Anaerolineales bacterium | reverse complement strand
GTCTCCAGAGAAGTGCCGCGCGTGATTCCCAGGTTGCGTCGGGTTTCTGTCAACTGAACCAAGCCCATCAGCAGCGACCACAACACATCCACAACGCTCCGGCTGTCTACAGGTTGATAGATGCCCACTTCCACCCCCGCCTGGACGATCTGACCGACCAACTGAAAATTCTCCCCCGCCCGGCGGTTGATCTTGTTCAGCACTTCCGCTGAGATGACTTCGCGCAATCCCTCGTTATGAAGGAACATGAAGGCTAAGTAGTATTCCGGCTGCTCCACATAGAATTCATAGAAGAAACGCCATACCGCCCGAAGTTGTTCGTCTGGCGGGCTGTCTTGCGCGATGACAGACTCAATATGCTCACGAAACATCTCCATCGCCTCGAACAGGAGCGAAACATAAATTTCCTCTTTGCTCTGGAAATAGCGATACAACGTGCCGACGGCCAGTTCTGCTTTGGCAGCGATCTCTTCAACCGTCGCGTTGAGAAAGCCGCGCGCAGCGAACACCCGTTGGGCCGAATCCAAAATCAATCGTCGCCGCGCCTCGCGCTCGCGTTCGCGCCGGGTGGCAGTTGGTTTGGGTTTGGATTGAATACTCATAGTTAACCCAATTCTCTCGCAATCAAGTCCCGCAGCACTTCGGAGGTCCCTTCGCCGATCTCCAGCACGTGTGTGTCCCGATAGTATCGTTGCGCGGGCGATTCCTTCGTGTAGCCATACGCCCCTTGAATGTGTAGCGCCTGCGCCGCGATGCGCGCGCAGGCCTCTGTTGCAAACACTTTCGCTTGCGAGGCTTCCTTGACGAACGGCCGACCGTTATCCGCCAACCAGGCCGCCTGGTACGCCAGCAGCCGGGCTGCGCGGATGTCAGTATCCATGTCTGCCAGGCGATGCGCGATGACCTGAAAGCGCGCGATCGGCTGGCCGAACTGCTGGCGCTCGATAGCGTATCGGCGGGCAGCCGCGAACGCGGCTTTGGCGATGCCGATCGCGAAAGCGGCCGCAGCGATGCGCCCCTCCGCCAATGCGGTCAGGACGCCGGGGATGCCACGGTTCTCCTCGCCCAGCAGATTCTCTTTTGGAACGCGCACATCGTCCAGCACCACCTCGGCGGTCTGCGCCGGGTGCATCCCCAGCGTTTCCAACACGCGGCTGATGCTCAACCCCGGGGTTTCCTTATCCACGATGAACAGGCTGATGCCCCGGCCCGGCGCAGCCTGGGAATCGGTCACCGCCGACAGGACGATGAAATCCGCGATCGGGCTATTGGTCGTGAACAGCTTACCGCCGTTGAGAACGTAGTCATCGCCGTCCCGACGCGCGCGCGTCGAAATTGCGGTCACGTCCGATCCAGCGCCGGATTCGGTCATCCCGAACGCCCCAATCTTCTCCGCCCGGATGCCCGGCGTGAGATAGCGTTGCTTCTGGTCTTCGCCCCCCAGACGGGCAATTGCCGTCAGCACCAAGACGACATGGCAGTAAGCGCCCAACGTGATCCCGGCCGAAGCAGCCGCCAATTCTTCAAACAGGATCGCCGTTTCCAGGCTTCCGCCCTCGCCGCCGCCGTACTCCAGCGGAAACTTGAGTCCCAGGTAGCCCAGGTCGGCCATCTGTTGGAACAGGTGAACCGGGTAGATGTTTTCTTCGTCGCACTTAGCCGCAATCGGAGCAATCTCATTCTCGGCAAACGCCGCCGCCGAACGTTGGAAAGCCGCTTGTTCGTCGTTCAAACTGAAGTCCATCGCCCTCTCCCAAATTGGATATTGGTAATTGGGTATTAGTAATTGGCATATCCAATACCCAATTACTAATTACTCTCTCCGCCGCCGCGAGATGTAAAACGACCCATCGGCCAACGCTACCTTTTCTCCGGCGTCATCCAATATCTCGGCCTGGGTCGTCGCAAGTTTTTTTCCACGCTGAACCACGCGGCAATGCGCCGTGATGCGTTCTCCTTTGGCTGGTTTCAAGTAGCGGATAGACATGGAAATTGTCGTGGTGTGTTCATCGGGCGCGAGCAGGCTGTAGATGGCGAAGCCCATCCCGGTATCGGCCAGTGTAAACGTCATGCCGCCGTGCAGTCCGCCGTGTGGATTCACCAGTCGGGGCGCGATCGGCAGCGAACAGCGACAAACGCCCGCCCCGACTTGTTCGAACGCCATCTCCAAATCCCGGAGCAGTGGCATGGTGTCGATCATCTGCTGTACATTGACTGGCAGACTCATCGGCGAAACTCCTGTTATGCGTGGCACGTATTGCGTATTCCGTATCGAGCGTTGATACGCAATACGCAATACGGTTTACTCCCCTGTGAACACCGGCGCGCGCTGCTCCTGAAACGCCCGCACGCCCTCACGGTGATCCGCGCTCATCATGCAGGCAGTTTGTGCATGGGCTTCGAAGTCGAACTCTTCGGACAACGAGCGCGCCAGGCTGTTCGTCAGCCCCTCCTTCGTGTAACGGGTAGCCAGCGGCGGCCCGGCGGCCAGTTGCGCCATCAATTCGTCTGTCGCCCTGTCAAGCTCCGCCGAGGGCACAGCGCGGTGAACCAGCCCGGCCCGTAACGCCGACTCCCCGTCCAGCACCCGCCCCAGCAGCAGAATTTCCGCCGCCCGCCCCGGCCCGATCAGACGAGGGAGAAAGTACGTCACGCCCGCGTCGGCCCCCGTCAATCCAACGCGATGGAACACAAACCCCATGCGCGCCTCCGCCGCCATCACGCGCAGGTCG
>JBHHUI010000578.1:0-2740 GCA_046753805.1 Anaerolineales bacterium | reverse complement strand
CAATGAACAGGCCTACGCGCTCGTCAACTCGGCGCAACAGCTCGCGGCTGCGTTTTCGGCGGAGGGCGCGCGCATTTACAGCGACCGGGGCGCAGTTAAACTCACATTCGAGGGGTATTTCTACACAAATTCGGGCAGCCTCAAGCGTACGGCCGAATTCACTACTCCAATGGTGAGCGCGTTGAGCGCCGACGACAACCGGATCGAGTATGACTACGGTGGGCTGACCGAATGGTACGTCAATGGCAGTCCGGCGCTTGAACATGGTTTTCTCGTCGAACAGGCGCCGCCCGAACAACTCGACGAACTGGTCATTGGACTGCAGTTCGAAAGCACGCTGCAGCCGGAACTCGTGAGCGGCCAACAAATAAGGTTTCTCAGCCCCGACGGCGAAACAGTGTTTGACTATCGCGGGCTTGCCGCCTGGGACGCGAACGGCCGCGAACTTGCGGCGGGGCTGGCGCTGACGGCAAACAATATCCTGATTCGCGTTGACATAAGCGACGCCCGCTTTCCGATCATCATCGACCCGCGCTTCTCAAACACCTCGGGGGCGGCTGCGAGCGGCGACGGTCCGGACGACCAATTCGGTTGGTCGGTCGCCGTCGACGGCGACACCGTGATCGTCGGCGCGCCCGGCGAAAGCGACGCACAGGGTGCTGCTTATGTCTTTAAGCGGGACAGCCGGCAGGTGCATGGGTGGAGCGCGGGAAAAAAGATTGCGGCCGCCGATGGAATGGGCGGCGACCGGTTCGGGTCGAGCGTGGATGTGAGCGGCGACTCGGCGATTGTGGGCGCGCCCGGCGCCGATCCGGGCGGCAATATCGACCAGGGAGCGTCTTATGTCTTTCATCAGAATGCTGACGGTTCGGATCATTGGGGACAGGCGGCGCAACTGGTCGCCCCGAACGGAGCGGCGGGCGACCAGTTCGGCGCGGATGTGGCGATCAGCGGCAAAACGGCTGTCGTGGGCGCGCCGGGCACAGATTCGGGCGAAAATGAGGCGCAGGGCGCTGCTTTTGTCTATAAAAACGTCGAAAACAGCGCAGATCGATGGAATCTGGCTGCCGAACTGGTTGCTTCAAATGGGAGCGCGCACGCCCGATTCGGCGCCAGCGTGGCAGTCGATGGCGAGACGGCCCTGGTCGGCGCGCCCGGCCAGGCAGACCGTTCCGGCGCGGCCTACTTCTTCGGAGAAAACCAGGGCGGGACCGGCGCGTGGGGCCTGGTCGCGGAGATCGCCGCCGGCAGCGGCAATGCAGGCGACCTATTTGGTTCCAGCGTAGCCCTGAGCGGAGAGGCCGCCATTGTCGGCGCGCCGGGCACGGCCAGTGGGCGAGGCGCCGCACATGTGTTCGCGCGCACGCGCGGGGATTGGGCCGCAGCGGCAACGCTTTCCGCCGACGGCGGCGCGCCCGGCGACCAATTCGGTGCGGCCGTGGACATCGATGGCGACACCGCCGTGTTGGTGCGCCCTTCGCCCCGGTGGCCGGCGTCCCGGACCGGGGCGTGGTGTTCGTGTTCGAACGCCGCCCCGGCGACGGCGCCAACTGGCAACAAACCGAGACACGAATCGCAGATGACGGCGCTGCCGGCGACCAATTCGGCGCCGCCGTGGCGCTCGCGGACCATGTACCCATCGTCGGCGCGCCGTTCGCGGATGCGGGCGGCACTCCGGATTCCGGACGGGTGTATCTGAGCACAGCTGCAGATGCCGTAGTCGGAACAACGCCGGAGACGGTGGAGCCGCAGCCCATACCGGTTCAGATAGAGTTGTCGGGGAGTTCACGCACGGGGATGCTGATCAGCCCGGGGGCGTCCGAGGCGGCCGAAGCGTTCAAGAGCCGAGACAAAGTCGGTTCGGTTGTAATTGCCGGCGGCGCGCCGCGCCTGCTCCCGCTGGCCGCCATTGTGGCGCTCGCGGCGGCCGTATTCGCAACACTGACGACGCTCGCCATCGTGCTACTGGCGCTCGCGGGGCGCCCGAACGAAGCGCTGCCCGATCACGGCTTCACCTGATCGCTTCGCTTGCTGTCCTGTTCGTTCGTGGTTACACTGCGCGCAACACGGACGAATCAACATGACAACTCCTTCGACAATCGACATGCCGGCCGCGCTCGGCCATCTCAAACGCGCCGACGCGAAGTTGGCCGGTCTCATCAGACAACACGGCCCGCCTCCGTTTCGCCGGTCGCGCAACTACTTCCGCACGCTCGCGACCACCATCATCTACCAGCAGTTGAGCGGCAAAGCCGCCGGCACGATCCACGACCGCTTCGTTGCTTTGTTCCCCAACGGGCGTTTCCCCAAGCCGGGTGACGTACTTGCCGTGCCCCACGAAACCTTGCGCAGCGTCGGCCTCTCGAACCAGAAGGCGCGCTATCTGCACGACCTGGCGCTCAAATTCGCAGACGGCGCCATCCAGCCGCGTCGATTTAATCGAATGAGCGACGTAGAGCTTGGCCAAGCGCTGATGCAGGTGAAGGGCATCGGGCAGTGGAGCTCCGACATGTTTCTCATGTTCGGGCTCTGTCGGCCGGATGTGCTCCCCGTCGGGGATTTGGGCATCCGCAAGGGCTTTCAGCAGTTTTTTCGACTGGAAACGCTGCCGGAAGAGGGCGAGATGGTCAGGTTGGCCGAGCCGTGGCGGCCGCACCGCACGGTGGCGAGCTGGTATATGTGGCAGGTCGCGGATACCGAGCTGCCGAACTGACGCTCTGGCGAACCGGTCTATCGTTGT
>JBHHUI010000577.1:0-2741 GCA_046753805.1 Anaerolineales bacterium | reverse complement strand
GAAGGGTTTGTCGTCCGCGCGGCGGCGACGGGCGACGACGGGCTGGCGCTGCTGGAGCGTCAGCCGGCCGATGTTGCCATCATCGATCTGCAGATGCCCGGGATTTCCGGGATAGAGCTGCTGCATGCCATTCGGACGCGCTGGCCGGAAACGTCAGTCATTATCCTGACCGGACGCGGCACGCTCGAAACGGCCATGCAAGCCGTGCGCGAAGGCGCGCACGATTATCTGGTCAAACCGGCGGCGCCGGCGGAAATCCTGACCGTGCTTGAAAGCGGCCTGCACACTGCCCGCCGGCGCGCCACACGCGCGCGGCTCTTGTCCAATCTCCGTGGCACCCTCGATACGCTCGAAACGCTCCGCGGCGCCCCATTCGAATCGGACGAAGCGGCCTCGGACGTTACTTGCTACCAGACCGGCGAACTAGAGATCGATGTGCGGACGCACGAGGTCTTGCGAGCGGGAACTTCCATTCCTGTTTCACCTTCGGAATTTAAACTGCTCTGGGCATTGTGCGTGCAGGATGGCGCGGCTGTCACGTATGAGGCGCTGGTCGAGACTGCGTTGGGCTATCGGGCCGATGCGCACGAAGCCAAAGAACTTGTCAAACGCCACATCCTGAGTCTGCGCCGGAAGATCGAGCCGGACCCGGCGCAGCCGCGATATTTGCTCAACGTGCGTGGGGTTGGCTATCGGCTGGGAGCGTAATCAGGCCGGCGATTCTGACGCAACGTCGTTAGAGCGCACCGGTTTCCGGGGCGGGATACCGGGCGCCGACGCTGCGCCGGTCGCCCGCTGACTGTGCAGGGTGTTACGGTACGCCGGGCGGACATATGGTAGCGTTTCGCCATATCCACTAAACATCTCAGACTGGAACTCCTATGACAATACAAGGCTTGAACCAAAGGGCCATCCCGCGCCAGAAGCGTGACGTCGATTACATTTTTTATGAATTGACGCGCAGCATTTGCCCGATATGCCGGAAAGTTATCGACGCGCAGATTTTACTGCGCGACGGCGCGGTCTATATGCACAAGCGCTGCCCCGAGCACGGCGAATTTGAAGCCCGCATATACGGGGATGCGGAAGCGTACACGAGCGCGACCCGGTTTAACAAGCCGGGCACAATTCCACTGCAGTTCTCGACCGAAGTGCTGCACGGCTGTCCGCACGATTGCGGCCTGTGCCCCGACCACCAACAACATGCCTGCGTCGGAATTATCGAGGTGAACAGCGCCTGCGACATGGACTGTCCGCTCTGCTTCGCCGACGCCGGCGCCGGCTTCAACCTGACGCTGGGCGAAGTGCAGACCATCCTCGACCGTTTCGTCGAGACGGAAGGCGCGCCCGAAGTCGTGCAGTTCTCCGGCGGCGAACCGGCCATTCACCCCCAAATTGTGCCGATGATGCAGGCGGCGACAGACCACGGCATCCGCCATGTCATGCTCAATACCAATGGCAAGCGTATCGCCGCCGACGACGAGTTCGTGACGGCGCTCGCCGATCTGCGCCCGGCGATTTACTTCCAATTTGATGGTTTTGACTCGGAAACCTATCGCGTGATACGAGGCGAAGCAGACCTCCTACCGACCAAACTGCGCGCGCTCGACCGGCTGGCCGAAGCTGGCTGCCCGGTTATTCTGGTTCCCGCCATTGAGCGGGGAGTGAATGAGCACGAGATTGGGCGCATCGTACAGTTCGGCATCGAACACCCGGCGGTATATGGGGTGAACTTTCAGCCGGCGTTCCACGCCGGCCGGCACATACAGCACGATCCGCTGCAACGTATCACGATCCCGGACATCGTGGCTTCGATCGCCTCCCAGACGGATGGCATGTTTGTGAAAGACGACTTCGTCCCGGTGCCGTGTTGTTTCCCGACTTGCAACTCGGTTACGTATGCGTACGTCGATGGCGATTCTGTCACGCCGCTCCCCCGTTTACTCAATGTGGACGATTATCTCGATTACATCTCGAACCGCGTGCTGCTGTACGTGGGGGATGAAGTCAAGCGCGCGCTGGAAGGACTTTGGTCGTCAGCCGCCATCCCGGGTTCTGAGAAGGCTGTGCACGATTTCGTGCTGACTTGCGCCGCGTGCGGTTTTCCACAGGGCGAAGACCTGGGTGAGATTGTCGATCACATGTTTATGATCATGCTGCAGGATTTCATGGATCCGTGGACCTTCAGTCAGAAAAATGTCATGAAGTGCTGCAAGGAAATCTTGCTGCCCGACGGCAAACAGATCCCCTTCTGCGCCTACAACAGCGTGGGCTATCGTGAACAGGCGCGTGCGCAGCTGGCCGCCCGCGAACGCGGGCGCGCCAAAGCCCGGCGCGCCGGTGTAGCGTTCGAACCGGCTCCTCTGAGGTTCTCGTTCAACGGAAATAAAACCGATGGGCGTGGCTAGTATCCCATACGGGCTGCCCGCGCAGGCAGCAGTGGTCTCGCCGACGGAGTTCAAGTCGTGTTGCGCGGCGCTGTATGAGAGCGACTGGGCGCACTTGCTGCTGGGCGAATCGCTGCATCCGGGCGGACTGGCGCTCACCGAACGGCTCGGCGTCGCGTTAGGGCTTGGGCCTGATAAGAAAGTGCTGGATGCTGCGTGTGGAGCCGGCGCCAGTGCGGTCTTCCTGGCCGAAAGGTTCGGCTGCCGCGTGGTCGGCGTCGATTTCAGTCCACGGCTTATCGCGGCGGCGCGCGCGCGCGCCGCAGACCGCAGCGTGTCCGCGCAAGTGGATTT
>JBHHUI010000576.1:0-2745 GCA_046753805.1 Anaerolineales bacterium | reverse complement strand
CGCGATCGCCGACGCCACGCCGATTGTTTCCAAGCTGCTCAACGGATCGAACGGGGTCTCACAAGCCGGACTGCTTACCTGTGCACGCTGGCTTACGGATGCGCCTTCCAACGCCGGCTGGCGCAACGAAGTGCTCAAGCGTCTGGCGCAGCTTGTCATGTCGCCCACCGCGCCCGCGATGCTGCGGGGGCGCGCGCTGTCTGCACTGGTGGCAGCGCGCGACGACCATGTCTCCAGTTTCCTGCAACGCGGCCTCACATCCGACGATCCACTCGCGCGCCAGTTCGCAGCCGTCGGGCTGGGCGCAAACCGCGACGGCGCGAACGTATCCGCACTGTCAGAATTAATGCGCGACGGCGACCTTTACGTCCGCTGGGCCGCCGCCCTGGCGCTGGCGATTATCGGCACGCTGCCCGCTCTGGAAGCGCTCGGGACCTGGCTGCTGGAGGGCGACGAGCACCAACGGTTGGCGGCCGGCACTGTGCTCGCGCTGCACCCATCCGAAGGACATGCGATGCTGCGAGATGCCATCGAGGACCAGGACACGACCGTCCGCCGCGCGGCCGTGCTCGGGCTGCGCCGGATTGGCGCCGAAGACTGGGTCATGGAGCTGCTGCAACAAGCATTCGTGGGCGACCCGCAGTGGATCGTTAAATCGGCGGCTGAGGACGCCACACAGTTTCTACGCGCCGGCGCGCCGCGTCCCGTGCCGCCGCTTCCGGCAGCAGCGGATCTAAAATGGTTGTCGGATTGGGCGCAGCAACACGGGCAGAGTGCGCCGACCGATACAGAGGGGCTACGCCGCAGTCTGGTCGCCGCGCTGCAGGACGGCGAGGAGCCGATCCAGGTGGCGGCTGCGTATTACCTGGGCGCCATGGGGATTGACGAAGCGACGCCCGCCTTACGGCGGGCTACTCAGTCTGGCTCGAGCGAAGTGCGCGAGGCAGCTTTTAGCGCCCTCGCACGCATTGAGCAGGCTGCCGACGTAGAGATTCCTCTGTAGGTTGAAGACTGCAGACGCCAGAGGCGCAGCTGCGGTCCGTAGAGATTCCCCCATGCAGCGTGCGCACGCAGCAGATGTTGTTAAAAGCCCTTCGGGTTCGCGCTGAGACCTCACCCGCGCAGCCACCCGCTCGCAACGTGGGCTACGTGTTGCAAAGGACGACGTTGCCGATCAGAGCGGTGTGATAGTCAAATTTGACGCCGGCTGAATCGAGCACGATCAGATAGCCGGGCGTGATTACCTGCGCGTAGAGAATTCCAGGTTGCGGACACCCCAGACTCGAATCGCTCCAGTCCATCCGCGTCACCTCCACCACAGTCAAAGAACCGACATCGATCCCCAGGCGCGTGGCCAGATCGGCGGCCGCGGCCGCGACGGCCGCCTGCGCCTCCTCCGGGATTGGCACACTTGCTGCTGGGGCTGCGCCGCCCCCGCCGGATCCGCCGCCGCTCGACGCGCCGCTTCCGGTTGCCGGCGTCTCGCTTGCTGGGGGAGTTTCACTTGGCTCAGGCGAAGGCATGCTGGTCTCGGTAGCCTCTGGAGAAGGTTCGACAGTCGCCGTCGGAGAGGCCACCGTCTGAGTCGGCGTTGGGGGCGGCGTCGCGGTAGGCAGCTTTTCCGTAAGCCGACACGCAGCTGCCGCCAGAAGGACTACAACCGGGACAGCAAGCAGACGGGTTCCGAATTTCATCACGATCGGCGGTCAACGCACGCCCGTAGCAAAGCCGAGGCGTTCGTCCACCTGCGTGGCGGTGAGCCCGACGATGCTGAGCAGTTTCAGAGTCGAAGTGTGTCCGGCAACGATCTCGATATCGCGTGGCTTGACGCCGAGCGCGCGGGCCAGCAGCTTTATGACGGCTTCGTTCGCCGCGCCGTCGGCCGGCGGCGCTTTGACGCGCACCTTCACCACGCCGTCGGTATGCAACCCGACGATTTCGTCGCGCGACGCGCGCGGCACAACCTTGATGTTTAGCGCCGCACCCGCGACCGGCTTGCCAAATTTGTACTTACGTCTTCCCATCAGACACATCCATCGTTACCCGACGCTAAGCACGACAGTCTTGAGGATTTCGCCGCCGATCTGCACAGCGAACAACAGGACAATCGGACTCAGGTCGAACATTCCCGTGGATGGCATTCTCCTGCGGATCGGCCCGAGTAATGGTTCCGTCAGGTCGAAAATGGCCCTTACAATAGGGTGATAGGGATCAACCCGGATCCACGAGACCACGATCCGGGCCAGAATCAACCAGAACACGAGAGTCTGGATAATATCGATAATGCCGACAATTACGATGGCCAAGTCAGCACACCTCCGGATTCATTAGAGAGCGCGCTCGCCAAAAATGGCGCGCCCCACCCGTATGATAGTCGCGCCCTCTTCGATTGCAACCTCGAAATCGTCCGTCATACCCATGGAAAGTGTATCCCATGTCTGCGCTGGAAACTTCACGGCCAGCGCGTCCCGTAATTTACGCAGCGCTTTAAAATAGGGGCGCGCGGCCTCCGGCTCAGGGCCGATGGGCGCCATGGTCATCAGGCCGCGAATGGACAGGCTCGACAGCGTCGCAATCTGCTCGATCGCCTCCCGCAGCGCACGCTGCTGCGCTGCGTCCGTAGCATACTCGTCGGCGGCGAAACCGTACTTGCTGGCTTCCCCCGAAACATTGCATTCTAGCAGCACCGGCAGCACGCGCCCGAGTTCGTCCGCAGCGCGGGCCAGCCGGCGCGCAAGTTTAACA
>JBHHUI010000575.1:0-2745 GCA_046753805.1 Anaerolineales bacterium | reverse complement strand
TGCTGGTGCTGGTTCTTGTCCCGCCCGCTTACGCGCACGACGGGGAGGCCTCACCCATCGCGGGGCCGTTGGCCTGGGCGCTGATGGGCTTTGGTGTCCTGGTTATCGCGGTGGTAGGCGCGATCCTGTTCGCCCGGCAGACCGGCGATAGCGCTGTGGACGCTACCGACTTCGAACGATTGTCCGGTTTCAGCGGATACATCGGCAAGATGCGACTCTTCAGCCGCAATGCGCGCTTGTACATGATCCACATTGTGGGCATGGACGTGATCTTCGGCACATGGAACGTCGTCTTCAATCTGTATTTGCTGGCCGTGGGGATGGATGTCGCATTTGTCGGCCTACGCATCCTCATCAGTTCGGTCGCGGGCGCGCTGGTGGCAATCCCGGCCGGGCTGATCTCCGACCGCATCGGCCGCAAGCTCAGCTTTGTGCTCGGCGACGGCGTCGGCGCGCTCATGTCACTCATCGCCATCTCGACGCTCAATCCTGCCGTACTCCTGATCACCGGCGCCATCGGGGGCATCTTCAGCGGCCTGCACGGCGTCTCCGAGCCGGCCTTTATGGCGGAGAACTCCGAAGACTACGAACGCGTGCACCTGTTCAGCGTGTCGAACGGGATGCGCACGGCGGCCGCCATCATCGGCAGCGCGCTGGCCGGTCTCGTTCCACTCATCGTGCTCGCTGACCAGCCCGAGCAACTGGTCGTGACCTATCGCTATGTAGCCTATTTCGGCATCGCCGGTTGGTTCGCATCGCTCATCCCGGCGCTGCTACTTACGCGAAAGGCGGAGGCGGTTCAGCCGGAAGCGCGCCCCGGCGGATTACGGGCTTTGTTCTCAAACGTAAAACACCCGCGCCGCATCTGGCACCTGACATTGCCGGAAGTGTTCGTTGCCATGGGGGCGGGCTTTGTACTTCCGCTGCTGAACGTGTTCTTCGACCGAGAGATCGGCAGCCCGGCTGTGGAGATCGGCACGACCTTCGCAGCCGGCCAGGCATTCCTCGTCGTGGGATCTTTCCTCGCGCCGCTCGTGGCCGCCCGCATGGGAAAGGTGCGCTCGGTCGTCGCCACGCGGCTGCTCTCGGTACCGTTCATTCTGTTGCTGGGGTTCTCGGGCCAGGCCGGCAGCCTCGTCGGGTCCGTGCTCAGCGTAGCCGGGTTTGCTTACGTGATGCGCATCACGTTGATGAACATGGCCAGCCCGGTGCGCTCGGCGTTCGGGATGGAAATCCTCGACCCTGGCGAGCGCGGCACACAGGTCGGCGTCGAGCACGCACTGGCAGGCGCGGTGAGCGGTGCGACGGCGTACATCGGCGCACAACTGATGGACGGGGGCGATTTCCAGACGCCGTTCCTCTTGATGGCAGCTGCTTACCTCGTGGGGACCTATCTCTTCTGGCAGTTCTTCAACGGCCGGGAGCGCGAGCTCTCCCTCGCGCCGGCGGTAGCCGAGACGTAGACTCGGCGCTCACCGCTCCATGACGAGCACCCCGTACCCACGAGGTGTTTGTGTTTGGGCTGCCCCCGCTTATACTTTCGGCAACCACTAAGAGGGAGTTTTGATCATGACACGAAGATTACTGGTACTTGCGATTCTGACACTCATGCCGCTAAGTCTGAGCTGCGCCGTCATCACGGGGTTGCTCGGAAACGACGAGGAACCAGCGCAGATTGTGATCGACATCCCGGAGGCGGACCCGGCCGGTACGGGTGAGGAAGCGACAACCGGCGAGGAGGGCGCGCCCGCCCCAGCCAGCCTTTCAGCCAGCAACAATTATGGCGAGCCGACCGGCGTCCAGTATTACAAAACGACGCTTGAATTCCGCTCGCAACTTGTCCATGCCGACGGCAGCGAGACCATGGGCCGCATCGTCGCCAACGCGCGCCGCATCGTTGCGCCGCACGCGCTGTGGATGGAGTTCATAGCCGAAGGTACCGCCAGTTTTCAGGGCGACCGCTTTGTGCTCGTGCAGCAAGACGGCACCGACTACTTCGTGCTGCCGACGGGCGAGTGCGTCACATTCCCATCCGGGCAGGGGAACAACCCATACAACCTCCTGTTGCGCGGCGGCGGGATGCTGGGCGAGCTGGAGGGTGCGCTGCCGGTCGGCCCGACCGAAGTAGTCAACGGCGTTGAGGCGCGCCACTACACCTTTGACGAGACTAATCTCGATCAGAGTGATCCGAGCACAGCCGACGTCACTGCCGTGCAGGGCGATCTGTGGATTGTGGTGGTCGGCGACTATGTCGTGCGGTTGCGCATGCAAGGACGCGGCTCCAGCGAAGTGCTCAACGGCACAACCGACGAGTCGGATCTGTTTTACGAACTGAACTACTACGATTTCGACGTGCCGGTGGAAGTGAACACCCCGTCGGAGTGCGCCGGCGCGCAGGACACGGACTATCCGGTGCTGGACGACGCCAAGAATCTGAGTTCGCTTCCCGGCATCTTTACCTACGTCACCGGCTACGACTTCATGACGGCGGTCGATTTCTACAAGGCCGAGATGCCGCTGCTCGGTTGCACACCCGATCAGGAATTGATCGCTGCGCCGACGGCCACGCTGGGATGGAACTGCCCGACCGGCAATGTGCTGGTCACGGTCACACAGGACCCGGCGGGCAACGGCTATCAGGTGGGGATCATCGAAGAGCAGGGGTAGCGAAGCAAGAGCTTGCGCTTTGCCGAAATTGGACGCCATCCCCGGCGGGCAGTGCGGATTCTGGACGTGGCCGTGTTG
>JBHHUI010000574.1:0-2748 GCA_046753805.1 Anaerolineales bacterium | reverse complement strand
GTCTACTGCAAAAAGGCAAAGTACAGGTGACTCGCTTTCAGTTGTTCAGAAGTATGTCAGCAGATTGAGCAGATGGAACAGATAAATCGGGATTTGCCTACAAATATTCGCCAAATCTGCTCCACCCAGTCGCGGCGCCTGGACGCGGTCCGCTTCATCGGCTGACTTTTTTCAGTGGAGTCGTAGCATCGAATCGCTGCCGCAGCTACCGGCGCACAATAACGCGCTGGATGCGCTCACCCGCCCAGCGTGACGGCTATCATCAGACCCGCCAGGCCCAACACGATCCCCACGTGCAGCAAAAGGTTCGTGTCGGCCAGCCAGTGCAACCCGGGGAAAAACTGAACCGCAAAGTTCAGGATTACGAGCACCATCCCCAGTAATGTGGGCATTCCGCGCCGTTGCGCCAGATACTCGGATGCGCGCGTGATAAGCCGAATCAGCATGGGTACACATACCGTCCGAAATAGCCAAGCAAGCGCTCCGGCAATTTCCCGGAAACTTCCACCCCGGCGTTCGTATGTTTCACACGGTCCACCTGGCCGTGTTCGTGGAACATGGCTAGCAGCCGGCCTTCGGTATAAGGCAACCGGACGGCTACCGTGCGCATCCGGGCGTCCAGCACTTCGGCGACCTTTGCCAACAATGTATCCAGACCTTGCCCGCGCAACGCGGATACCGGCACACTGTTGGCGAACTCAATTTCAAGTTCAGCGGAGGGCGCCTGTCTGTCCGTTTTATTTAAAACGGTCACCACCGGCAGACTGTGCAATGACAATTCATCGAGCGTACTCAATACCGCATCGGCCTGCTCCAGTGCATTAGGGTGTGTTACATCCACCACGTGCAGCAGCAAGTCGGCCTCGGCGATCTCCTCGAGCGTCGCTCGAAATGCGGCCACGAGCGCGGTCGGCAGCTTCTGAATGAAGCCAACCGTGTCGGATATGAGCACCGTGCGGCCGTCTGGCAAGTCCACGCGTCGCGTGGTCGGGTCCAGCGTCGCGAACAACTGGTCTGCGACGTAGACATTGGCGTCTGTCAGCGCGTTCAACAACGTGGATTTACCGGCGTTTGTATATCCCACGAGCGCCACGACCGGAATCTGGGCGCGCTGCCGCCGCCGGCGATGTCGGCCCCGATGGGCGCGCACCTTTCCGATTTCAGCGCGCAGATATTCGATTCGCCGGCTGATGTCGCGCCGGTCCACCTCCAGTTGGGTCTCGCCCGGCCCGCGCAGGCCAACCCCCCCACCCGTTCCAGTGCGCCCACCGCCGCCGCCCGCCTGGCGTGCAAGATGGGTCCACTGGCGCGTGAGGCGAGGCAGACGGTATTCGTATTGCGCCAACTCCACCTGCAGCGCGCCCTCCCGCGTGTGGGCATGCTGCGCGAAGATGTCCAGGATCAGCGCGGTGCGGTCCAGTAATTTGACATTCTCGCCGAGTGCCTTCTCCAGTTCGCGTTGATGGCGCGGCGAAAGCTCGTCGTCAAACACAACGGTATCGGCGACGACCTCCTCCACCACATCGCGCAACTCTTGCACTTTGCCGCGCCCGACGAACGTTGCCGGGTTCGGGCGGGCGATGCGTTGCGTTAGCGAACCGACGACATCCATCCCGGCCGTGTCCGCGAGTAAAGCCAGTTCCGCCAGCGAATCGTCCAACGAAAGAATGCTCGGGGCGTCGCGCACATTCACGCCCATCAGGAAGGCTCGTTCGCGCGGCAATTCGGTGGGGAGTGGCGGTTTTGGCATGATCAGGCAGCCCAATCGCGCAGGCGTGCGCAGGCCTCTTTCACGCGGGCGGTATCCGCACCGAGCGCCACGCGCACAAAGCCTTCGCCGTTCTTGCCAAAGGCGATGCCGGGCGCCAGGCTCACGCCGGTTTCGTCCAGTAGCGAGCGAGTAAACAGAGCCGACTCGTTTCCATCCGGCAGCCCGGCCCAGATGTACAGCGACGCGCGCGGAATGTTCGGACTGAAACCACATGTGTTGAGCGTCTCGACAAGCAGATCGCGGCGGGCGCGATACACGGCGTTTCGGTCGGCGATCCAGCTCTGGTCGCCGGTGAGCGCCTGCGTCGCCGCTTCCATGACCGGCAGATAGTGGCCCGTGTCAATGTTGGTTTTCAATACGTACAGGGCGTGCACAGCTGCCTCGTTGCCGACCGCAGCGCCCACGCGCAAACCGGCCATGTTGTGAGATTTCGAGAGCGAGCACAATTCGACCGCCACGTCTGTAGCGCCAGCCACCTGCAGAATACTCGGCGACGTATACCCGTCATAGACGACGTGTGAATAGGGTGCGTCGTGCACCAGGAGCACATCGTGCTCCATTGCAAACGCAACCGCGTGTTCTAAAAACTCGTGCGATGCGACTGCGCCGGTCGGATTGTTGGGATAGTTCAGCCACATTAGTTTCGCCCGCTGCGCGACCTCGGCCGGGATCGCGTCCAGATCGGGCAAAAAGGCGTTCGCAGTGCGCAACGGCAGCAGGAATATCTCGGCGCCCGCGAAATCTGCTGCGCGTCGATAGGTGGGGTAGCCGGGGTCGGGCGCGAGCACCACGTTACCGTCATCCACGAGCGCCTGCGTGAGGTGAAAGATGCCCTCTTTCGAGCCGAGCAGCGGCATGATCTGTGTTTCCGGATCAATCTGGACGGCGAATTCCCGTTGGTACCAATGCGCCCATGCAGCCCGCAACTCCGGCGTCCCCTTATACGGTTGGTATCCGTGTGTATCCGCCCGGCCAGC
>JBHHUI010000573.1:0-2755 GCA_046753805.1 Anaerolineales bacterium | reverse complement strand
GTCGCGCCACGAGCACATACGGGATCGGGTCGCCGTCCTCGTCGGATTTCTCCACGAGTAGCGCGCGAATGTCGCTCACGGAGCGGTCAAGCTCATCCGAAAGGACTGTTGCAACAGCCTCCGGATCGGTGACGAAACGAGGCGTAATCCCCAACTCGTAGTGCACAGCATTGGTAGCGAGCAATTGCCCGTCGCGGTCGAAAATGCGGCCGCGCGGCGCTTCCACATAGATTTGCACGCCTGAGACGGTATCGGCCAATTCTTCAAAATACGGCCGCTCGCGGCCGAACTGCAGACTGACCAGCCGGAACACGATTACGCCGCCTGCGATTACCAGCAGGGTGGCGATGAAGCGCAGCCGCATGCGAAAAACATCCACGGCCTATTTTCCCTGCCCCAGCAGCACCGGAATCTGGCGCAAGAGCCACGCCCCCAGCGACTCCTGATATTCCGGCAGGCTTGCGAGCGGCGTCTCGGATTGTTTCTCTGGCAGAGGGGCCGCAGCCTCCGCCGAGTGATAACTTGGCACCGCAATGAAATCAAGCTGGTCAATAGTTGCCGGCACAAATCCCAACTGGCGGGCGCGCTCGGTGAGCAGCCCAATCGACTGGTGGCGGGCGATCTGCGCGCGCAACATTTCGTTTTCGCGAATCATTTCGTCGCGCTCCGCACGCAGCGCTTGCACATCGCGTCCGGCTGTCGCCGCGCGCGATGCTTCCGCGAGGTAAATGCCGCCCAACGCCACAAAGGCCACAACTGCCAGTGCGAGGGTGGCGACAACCTGCGTCTGTCGCCGCCACGGTGGGACGCGGAACGCTCGCGCCCAGCGGGACCAGCTCTCACGCGGTGCACTTGCATACGAATCCATTCCTACCATCCTGTCTACATAAACTCCTTAGACAGGTCTGCAAGGAGCGTGCCAACTGTAACCATTGCGCCGCCCGCCGGCACATCTGAATCCGAGCCTGACACCCCCCCTTGAACAGCACGACGCCAAATCCACCTACCTATCGCTTTTCGACGATTCTCAATCGGGCGCTCCGGCTGCGCGGGTTGGCGCGGACCTCCCGCGCAGTGGGGCGCACCGGCTTGCGTGTGACTGCGCGCACGCGCGCTTCCCGTTCCTCTTGCGTCGACGGATCGTCGGGCTGCCGGTACAGCGCGCGCCCGGCTTGCCGAAACGCTTCTTTTACAATCCGGTCTTCCAGCGAGTGAAACGCGATCACTGCCAATCGTCCTCCCGGGCGGAGCAGGCCAATTGCCTGCGGCAAAGTCGCCGCAAGCGCCTCCAGTTCCCCGTTCACCGCGATGCGGAGCGCTTGAAAGGTGCGTGTGGCAGGATGCATGCGCGTCCGCTGGCCGCGTATTGCCTGCGCCACGACCTCAGCCAAGTGCTGCGTGTCCCGAATCGGCCGGGCTGCCACGACCGCGCTCGCGATCCGGCGGCTCTGGCGCTCTTCCCCGAAGCGGTAGATCACATCCGCCAACGCCTCTTGCGGCCATGCGTTGACGATCTCCTCGGCCGTTAGCGGCGCTCCGGGATCAAAGCGCATGTCCAGCGGCCCAGCCCGCCGGAAGCCAAAGCCTCGTTCGGGCGTGTCCAACTGCAGCGACGACAGGCCCAGGTCGAGCACGACCCCGTCGACGGCGCCCCACCCCGCAGCTTTCGCCGCCAACGCCATGTGCTCGTATGAACGGTGCACAAGCATCGCGCGATCTCCATACTGCGCCAGGTTCGCCTGCGCCCGGACCAACGCCTGCGGGTCGCGGTCCAGACCGAGCAACTGCCCGTCGGGTGCACAGGCTTCCAGAATGCCCGTTGCATGCCCGCCGAGGCCAACTGTTCCGTCGATGTATCTGCCGCCAGCGGCGGGCCTGAGACCGGAAAGTATTTCGTTGTAAAGGACCGGAACGTGCGCTCCCGGATTCACGCGCGGGAGACCTTTTTCCCTAGGCGCTGGTCGCCTTGCCGAACGCGATTGCCTTGTTGGCAAAGCGCGCCGGGTTGGCGTTAAGTTCGTCCATCTTCGCTTCTTTTTCGACCCACGCCTCGGCGTCCCAGACTTCCAGGTAGATACCGTTGCCGACGAGCACCACATCCTTGTTCAGTCCAGCATACGCGCGCAGCGACGCTGGAATGTTGATGCGCCCGGCGCTGTCAAGCTCGACATGTACTGCGCGAGAGAACATAGCCCGATTCAGGTCACGCGTTTCCGGATCCGTCAGCGATTCTTCCAACAGGTTGTGGTATATTTTCTGAAACGCGCCGCGCGTGTAGAGCGTCAGGCATGTATCGAGACCGCGCGTGAGTACGCCGCCGTCGCCCAACAGATACCGATCGCGGGCAGGAATAATTAGACGCCCTTTCGCGTCAATTGAATGTCGGTTTGTTCCGAGAAACATTTGTTCTAGGGCGTCATTAACTGGCGGACGCCGAGCCAATTAGCCCGGCGTCCCACAATAACACACTTCGCAACACCCTACGACACTTTATAACACATAACATAAATAGGGCGCAACTGGCGCTGCCATTTTTTAAGGTGCGCTCGGCGTCTTTTTGCATGGGTCTGTGAGGTTACTGTATGCCCGTGCACGACGATTTGACCCTATATGCAGGCACTTGATCGGCCGAAATCCCACATATACGGGGTTTATGTCACGCTGAAGCCGCGCTGCGAGGCCTCTGAATCTTACCGGGCGAAGATCAGGGGATTCGGACTTTTGTCCAACGAATCACCACCTTCCCTCCGCCTCC
>JBHHUI010000572.1:0-2756 GCA_046753805.1 Anaerolineales bacterium | reverse complement strand
TCTTCCTGTCCTTCGAGCATAAGGCAGATATCGGTCAAGGGATCAACTCCGCTGGGCGTCGTCTTCATTGTTCATTCATCGGCGAAAGCGCGCCAGTTTGGCCTGAAAGCCCGGCCGTTCGAGTACCGCCGGATTCACGATATTGTGCGGGACTTCGCCTCGGGCGGCGCGCAGCATGTTCTTACAATTGGATGTGCCCGCATACAGATACACGTCGCGGGTGCCGGCCAGCCAGTGCGGCGACAGGATTACGTTGTCCAGTTGTGTGAGAGGGTCGGCGGGCGGCAGCGGTTCTGAATGAAATACATCGATCCCAGCCCCGGCGATCCGGCCCTGCTGCAGCGCCTCTACCAGGGCGGTGTGGTCGACGACGGGGCCGCGCGCCATGTTGACGAGGTAGGCGCTGGGCTTCATCAAGGCAAGTTCGGCCGCGCCGATCAACCCGCGCGTGGCCGTGGTCAGCCGGCAGTGCAGGCAAACAAAGTCGGATTCGCGCAGCAGCCTCTCCAGCGCGACGAGTTGCACGCCGAGTGCGCGGGCCGGCTGCGGGTCAGCATGGGGCGAATACGCCAGCAGCTGCATCTCAAAGGGTGCGGCCAGCTGCGCCAGCTTCCGGCCGGAATGTCCGAGGCCGACAATGCCGAGCGTGCGTCCTTTCAATTCAAAACCGCCCAGCGCGGCGCGCGTCTCCCAGTCTCCGGCGCGCACGATGCGGTCAAGCGCGAACAGGCGCTTTCTAAGCGCCAGCATCAGCGTGAGCGACCCGGCGGCCGTCGGCAATGCCATTGCTTCCGGTGCGCTGAACACGGCCACATCGTTCGCGGTGCAGAGTTCCAGATCCACCCGGTCGTAGCCTGCGCCGCAGCGTCCGATGCACACCAGGCGCTGCGCCCCGCGTGCGAATGTGTCGGCAGTGACGTGCGGAAAGATAATATCCAGTCCGTCTGCATCCGCGATCTGCTCCGGTGCGACCGGGTCGGCATACTGCTCGAGAAATCTGTACTGGACGTGGGCGTCGCTGTCGAGCGTCGCCAGCCCGATGTCGCCGTATGCCAGCTCGCCCCGGTCGTCGAGGAAATCGCGCGAGAAGACGACTTCAAACATATCTCAGACGGCGAGGTATCCGCCGTCGACCACGAGCATCGCACCGGTGACGTAGCGTGATTCGTCGGACGCCAGAAATACGGCTGCGCCGACCATTTCGTCCGGCTGGGCGGGGCGGCGCAATGGAATACGGTCGATGACGTGCTGTCGCGCTGCAAGCGCGTCCGGGTCGTCGAGGTTTGTCAACGCCGTGTTGGTAAGGCCGGGGGCGAGCGCGTTTACGCGAATGTTATGTGGCGCCAGGTCTACAGCCATTGCTTTGGTGAGCATCTTTCCGCCGCCTTTTGAGGCGACGTAGTGCGCGGCCTTCGGTTGCGTGACTTCGGCCAACTGTGAAGTGATGTTAATGATGACCCCGCCGCCCGCGGCAGCCATGCGGCGCGCTGCGTGCTGTCCGCACAAGAAGAGACCGGTCAGGTTGACGCCGATAACGCGCTCCCATTCGTCCGGAGGCAAATCGAGGAAGTGCCGGGTGGTCGAGATGCCGGCAGCCGCGACCAGAATGTCCAGCCCGTCGAAACGCTCGACGGTGCGAGCCACCATGTCGGCCACCTGGGGACTATCCCGCACATCGACCTGCACCGCGATTGCCAAGCCGTCGGCGGCCCGAATGTCAGCGGCGGTCCGCTCTGCGCCCGTTTGATCCAGGTCGGCTACGGCGACCCGCGCGCCCTCGGCCGCAAAGCCACGGGCGATAGCGCGGCCGATGCCGCTGGCCGCACCCGTGACGATGGCGGTTTTGTCGGCGAGACGCATGGACGATTCCTCTCTCATTAGTCGTATGAACGCGGTACGAAGCGGCCGCGTCCCGGCGCGCCCACAAATGCGCCGTTTTCCACGATCACGTCCCCGCGACTGATTGTCGTTACGGGAAACCCGCGCACGCGCAGTCCATCGTAAGTGCAAAAATCGATCGGGGAGTGCAACGTTTCCGTCGAGAAGGTCACTTCTTTTTCCGGGTCGAACAGCACAATGTCGGCGTCGTAACCGGGCAGCAAGCGCCCCTTGTTGCGCATCCCGAAAACCTGCGCGGGTCGTGTGCTGCACACGTCCACCCAACGGTTCAGCGAAAGTTTACCCGTGCGTACGCCGAATGTGTGCAGCAGCGCGACGCGCGTCTCGATGCCGCTCGTCCCCGCCGGGTGTGTCGGCGGGTCGCCCAACCTACGCCGTGGGTTGTGGTCGGTGGAGACAATGTCCAGCCGGCCGTCACCCAGGCCGCGCCAGAGCGCAGCCTGATGTGATTCGTCGCGGATCGGGGGGATGACCATCAACGACTCGGCGCGTAGGTCGTCGCTGCGATATTCCGCCTCTGTCAGCACCAGGTACTGTGGGCAGGTCTCGCCGTACGCCGGTAGACCGCGGTCTTTTGCTGCAGCAATTTCTCGCACGCCTTCGCGGCACGAGACGTGAAATATCAAGACGCGCGCGCCGGCCAGTTCCGCCAGCGCCAGCGCGCGATGCACAGCTTCGCCCTCCATTCCGGAGGGACTGGTCGCCACGTGCCAGCGCGGGCCGGTTCGGCCCGCAGCCTCCAACCGCTGGCGCAACGCGCGAATGATGTGGTAGTTCTCGGCATGCACGATGGCCAGCGCATTGTGCCGGGCGGCTGCTTCCATCGCCCGGAAGATGGCATCGTCCGGGAGACGGTA
>JBHHUI010000571.1:0-2763 GCA_046753805.1 Anaerolineales bacterium | reverse complement strand
TGGAGCGTGGCGGGGATTGGGGGATTATGAAATGCCCTTTGGGTAGGGGAATGTGGGACGCTAACCAGAAAACCAATCCCCAAATCCCCAAATCCCCGCTATGGTGTCCTTGGGCTGAGTAGTTACACCACAAGGATGAAACCCTCTGACTGAAGACGACTGCGTGCGGGTACTCGTCACGCACTACTTCCCAGTCGCGCGCCTCGATCCACTGCGCGCGATTTCGCCGCGATTGTTACTTGAGCATGTACGGCTACTGAGCCGCGCAAGCGTTCTATAATCCCGCCATGTCTCCGTCCCGGCGCACGGCGGCGCTCTTCGGGCTGCTCGCGCTCCTCTTGCTTCCGGCTGTCTGGCCGTACGCGTTCGCATATGGCGACCTGCCGCGCACCAACGATCTCGCCACCCACATTTACCGCGCGTTTGAACTGGAACAATTGCTCGACACGGGCGTGTTCTTCCCACGCTGGGGACCGCATCTCGTCCACGGGTACGGTTACCCGATCTTCCATTACTTTGGGTATCTTTCGCATTACCTGATCGCGCTTCTTCACAAAGCAGGTGCGAATTACCTGTGGGCGTATCGCCTCGCGTCCAGCGGAGTGACGCTGCTCGCCGGCTGGGGCGCGTTCCTGCTTGGGCGCGAGATGGCGCGCGGCGAGCGGGGCGGGCTGCTGGCGGGCGTCGCCTTCGTATACAGCCCGTACATGCTGTACACGGCCAACGTGCGCGGCGGGTTGCCCGAGTCGCTCGCGCTCGCGCTGTTGCCATTTGTGCTCCTGACCTGGCGTCGCGCTGCCCGAGACGGCTGGAGATACGTCGTGCCCGGCGGTCTCGCCTATGGCGCGCTCGTGTTTTCGCACAACGGCATCGCGCTGCAGAGTTCGCCATTGATCCTTGCATTCGCTCTATGGAGCGGGCGCGCGCGCTGGCGCGGCGCGTTTGCCCGGATCGCCGCATGCCTCGCGCTTGGATTGGGGTTGGCGGCCTTTTACTGGATACCTGCACTGGTGGAGCTGCGGTTTGTACAAGTCGAATCGCGCTTCGCAACCACCGGCATTTCGTATGCCGTCAACTTCGCTGCCCTGCGCGACCTCTTCGCGTATCCGGCGCTGCCGGTTGACAGCGATCTGCTCAACCCGCCGGTGCTGCGCCCGCTCTCCGTTGCGGCGCTGGCGCTGGCTGGTACTGCGCTGCTCATCGGATGGCGCGCCCGCGATGCCTTGCAACGCGACCGGGGCCTGCTCGCCGTGCTCGCCGCAGCCGGCATCTTCATTGCGCTGCCGGCGTCGCGTTTCATCTGGGAAGTTGTCCCGCTGCTGCAGCGCAGCCTGTGGCCGTGGCGCTACCTCGGCCCGGCCTCGCTCTTCATCGCCCTCCTCGCAGGGACATTGGGATCGGCACACGTTCCGCCCCATCGTGTTGCCGGGGCTGCGCGCCCCGTACTACTTCCTTTATTCGTCGTCGCCTTGTTCATTGCCAATTCTGCCGGCTGGCTTTATCCCCCCCGCGAGCAGATTGCGCCGCCCGAATCCGTGGCCGACCTCGCCCGCTACGAGCTGCCGCCGCTGCTGATCGGTACTTCGACCAATGCCGAGTATTTACCCCGTTGGGTGACGGAACTGCCCGACACGACGGCACAGCGCGAGCTGTTGCTGTCGGAAGACGATCCCGACCGGCTGGACCGGGCTTCGCTTCCGCCCGGGGCCGGCTCCGTCCACACCGGCAGCAATCTGTTCTGGGACCAGTGGCTCGTCGACTTGCCGGAAGAGAGTGTTCTCCAGTTCCGGCAGTTCTACTTTCCGGGCTGGCGGCTCTTGATCGACGGCGAACCGGTACCGGCGCGCATCACGGCGCCGCACGGCCTGATTGCAATTGAAGCGCCGGCGGGCGAGCACTCCATCCAACTTCGGTTTGAGAGCACGCCCATCCGCAGGTTTGCCGATCTGGCAAGTCTCGTCTCGGCCCTGTTGGTCGCCGCGTATTTCATCGCCCGCGTCACGAAACATGTTTCACGCAGAGGCAAACTACGCTCTACTTTTTCGCAAATCCCAATCCCCGGATTTACGAATCTCCGCTATCTCTCTCTCACGGCCCTGCTCCTCTGTTCATTGTTCATTGCTACATGGTTCATTGATTCGCCGCTGCGCACGCACGGCCTCGCCCCCGGCAATGGTCCGACCGGCATGGAGCACGCGCTCGCAGCAGACCTCGGCGGCGAGTTGCGGTTGCTCGGATACACGCTTTCGTCCGACGCGCTCCCCGCCGACGGCGAGACCGAACTCGACCTGTACTGGCAGGCGCAGCGAGAACTCGGGTTGAGCTACGGGTTCAATTTGCGGCTCCTAGATTCCGAGGGGCGCGTGTGGAATTCGTCGGAGATCGTTCGGCCCGCCGACTGGCGCTTTATCCCCGGTACGGATTTCTGGCCGCCCGACCAGTATGTGCGCGATAGCTACGTGCTGCGCCCGCTGGCGGGGACGCCGCCCGGCGAGTACCAGTTGCACGTGGTGGCGTTTCGCGCCGATACCCTGGTGGAGCTGGATACCGTCGCGGTCGCAGCGCTGCGGATTGTCGCGCCCGACCGCACGGCGTATGTGAGTGCCAGCGCGCTGCACACGTTCGCAGACGACCAGCTTGAACTATTGGAAGTGCGTATTGACCGCAGCGCAGCGCGCCCGGGCGACCCGGTCCGCGCTGATCTGGTCTGGCGCGCGGGACCGGCTTTTGCGACCGCTGCAGATTTGCAGCTTGCGCTGCAAC
>JBHHUI010000570.1:0-2775 GCA_046753805.1 Anaerolineales bacterium | reverse complement strand
GTTGCTGTTTCGCACACGCTGGGGGCTGCGCATGCGTGCGGTCGGCGAGCACCCGCGCGCCGCCGACACGCTCGGCATCAATGTGTACCTCACGCGGTACATCAACGTGATGATCGGCGGCTCGCTGGCCGGGCTGGCGGGCGCATTCCTCACGCTGGAGGCCGTGGGAAGCTTCGAACGGCTGATGACGAACGGGCGGGGCTTCATCGCGCTGGCCGCGATGATATTTGGGAAATGGACTCCGTTCGGCTCTTTCGGGGCTGCGCTCCTGTTCGGGTTCGCCAACGCCTTGCAGACCCAGATTCAGTTCACCGGCGGACTGCACATTCCACACCAGTTCATCGGCATGCTGCCGTACGTGCTCACCGTCATCGTGCTGGCCGGTTTCGTCGGACGCGCCCGCCCACCGGCGGCGATTGGGCAGCCGTATGAAACGGAGTAATTGGGTATTGGTAATTTGGATTGCCGGTTACCGATTATCGGTTACTGGCAACTGATGGCCGACCGCTGACCGCTGACGACCGACAAGCCGATGACCGAAATCGTCCTTGAAGCCCGGAACATCACCAAACGATTCCCCGGCGTGCTGGCCAACGAACACGTGGACCTGCAGCTGCACCGGGGCGAAATCCTGGCGCTGCTCGGCGAAAACGGGGCCGGCAAGAGCACCCTCATGAACATCCTGTACGGTCTCTACCACCCGGACGAGGGGGAAATCCGGGTCAAGGGACAGCGCGTACAATTCCATGATCCGAGCGACGCCATTGCGGCCGGCATTGGCATGGTGCATCAGCACTTCCAGCTCGTACCGGTAATGACGGTGGCGGAAAACGTCATGCTTGGTTCGGAGATTACGCGGCCCGGGGGCTTCCTGGATCGGCGGACAGCGCACCGTCGCGTGCGCGAACTTTCGCAGCAACACGGCCTGGAAATCGATCCCTCCGCAGTCATCGAAGAGCTACCGGTCGGAACGCAGCAGCGCGTCGAGATCATAAAAGCCCTTTACCGCAACGCCGAAATCTTGATCCTGGACGAGCCGACCGCCGTGCTGACACCCCAGGAAGCCGAAGAGCTTTTCACCATCATGCGCGAGCTGACCGGGCGCGGCGTCTCGATCATCTTCATCACGCACAAGCTCAAAGAGGTGCTGGCCGTGGCCGACAACATCGCCGTGATGCGCGCGGGCCGGATGGTCGGCATGGCCAGGCCGGGCGAGGCCACAGAGCAATCCCTCGCCTCCATGATGGTGGGTCGCGAAGTGCTGCTGCGCGTGGCGAAAGGGCCGAGCCAGCCCGGGCGGGTGGTGCTGACCGTGCGCGACATCTCGGCGCGGGATGACCGCGGCCAGCTTGCCCTGAAAGAGGTGTCTTTCGAGGTGCGCGCCGGAGAAGTGCTCGGCGTCGCCGGGGTGCAGGGGAACGGCCAGACAGAACTGGTCGAGGTGCTCTCCGGGCTGCGCGAGCCGGTGGCGGGTACGATCGAGATCGACAACGAGTCTGTTGCGCTCGGTAAGCCGCGCCGCATCACGGAGGCCGGCGCGGCTCACGTGCCGGAGGACCGCCAGCGCTACGGGCTGGTGTTGCCCTATACGGTGGCGGACAATCTGGTGCTCAACACGTATTATCGCGACCCTTACACGCGCAGTTTGATGCTGGACCGGCGGGCCATCGCTGCGCACGCGCGCAAGCTCGTCGAAGAGTTCGACGTGCGCACCGCCTCGATCGGGACGATCAGCGGCAGCCTGTCGGGGGGCAATCAGCAGAAGGTCGTGGTGGCGCGCGAAGTCGGTCGGCCCATCAAATTGCTGATCGCGGCACAGCCGACTCGCGGTCTGGACGTCGGCTCGATCGAATATGTCCACCGGCGCATCGTTGCGCAGCGCGACTCCGGCGTGGCGGTGTTGCTGGTCTCCGCCGAGCTGGACGAGATCATGTCCCTCTCAGACCGCATCGCCGTCATGTACCACGGGCGCATCCTCGCCTGCCTGCCCGCCGCCGAGGCGACGCGGGAGCAGCTTGGGCTGCTGATGGCCGGTATCGTACAATAAGCCCGGGGCATTCGAGAATGGAAAAGGCAATGACAGCAGTCTGGCTGCAGGAGAGGCGACTGCGCGTGCGCACGGACGTACCGCTACCTGTGCCGCCGCCCGGCGAGGCGTTGGTGCGCGTGCTGCGGGCCGGCATCTGCAACACGGACCTGGAACTGGTGCGCGGCTATTACCCGTATACCGGTGTTCTGGGGCACGAGTTTGTGGGGGTCGTAGCGGACGGGCCGGAAGCATTGCTGGGTCAGCGCGTCGTGGGAGAGATCAACGCCGTGTGCGGGCAGTGCGCTGCCTGCCGCAATGGGCGGCGCGCCCATTGCGAGAACCGCACCGTGCTTGGCATCGTCAACCGCGATGGAGCCTTTGCCAATTACCTCATGCTGCCGGTCGAGAATCTGCACGTCGTGCCGCAAACTGTCCCGACCGACGCGGCCACGTTCGCCGAGCCGTTGGCGGCGGCGCTCCAGATTCAGCAGCAGGTATCCATACGCCCCGCCGACCGCGTACTGGTCGTCGGACCGGGAAAACTCGGACAGTTGATCGCCCAGACGCTCGCCATGACCGGCTGCGCGCTGCTGGTGGTCGGTCGCGGAGCGAGCACAGGTCTGGAGGTTCTGGCCGCGCGCGGCATTTCCACCGCCGTCGCGGACGACGTGCAGGCCGGCAGCTTCGACGTGGCCGTAGAGTGTACCGGAAATGCGCAGGGCTTCGCCGTGGCGCGACAGGCGCTG
>JBHHUI010000569.1:0-2784 GCA_046753805.1 Anaerolineales bacterium | reverse complement strand
GCTCCAAGTGCTGTACGAACTCGACTGCACCACTCACAATCTGGACTCGGTGTTCTCCCAGCGCACAGACGAGGTCCCGCTCGACGGCGCGCTGGCAGAGTTCGCCTGGAAGTTGGTCACCGGAGCGCGTGAACACCGTCGCTCCATGGATGCCCTCATCCAGCAACATGCACCCGAGTGGCCGTTTGACCAGATGGCCATCATCGATCGCAACATCTTGCGGATGGCAATTTACGAATTTGCCGTCGACGACTCCACCCCCACGAAAGTCGCCATTAATGAAGCCGTGGAACTTGCCAAAATGTATGGCAGCGAGTCCGCGCCGCGATTTGTGAACGGCGTGCTGGGAGCCTTAGCTGCCAAAGAGAATGACATCCGCCAGACACTGGCCGCCGCGCCGGACGAATGACATGTCCAAAGCCATCCGCACCATCATCATGGGCGCTGCCGGGCGCGACTTTCACCTTAAATTCAACGTCGCCTTTCGGGACGACGACCGCTACGAAGTTGTCGCTTTCACCCCGGCACAGATTCCAAACATCGGCGGGCGGGTCTACCGCTGCACGCCGTCTTGCTGGCGAAGTTTGGACGCACCGACGCCAACCCGGCCTGACCCACTGCTGCCGGGCTTCCGCGAAGCCCTGTTGTGAACCTGTCTCAGCCGCACACGAAGAGCTGCGCAAGGCCGCCCCCCGGGCCACCGGCCGCAGGCGCGCCGCCGTCCCGCAGCGGCGCCGGGAATTGCGGCGCAGGCGTGCTCTGCCCTGCACCGCGCCACTGCTCCGCGACACAGTTCGCGCCGATCCACTGCGCGATATCCCCATGGCGGCGCTGCATCTCCGTTAGCGAGACGTAGACATAGCGAAGCGCGCCCGTCTCGACCATTGCGGCGACATCTGCCGCCGTGAAGATCGGGTCGCCGCCCGAGAAGCCGCCGAACGTGAGCACCGGCCGCCCGGTCGCCAGGATCAGCGGGGCCGCGTCGCGCGCCGAGAGCGTGGCAACGAGATATTCAGTGTCGGTCGTGCGCGGCGTGAGATATGCGATCAGATCATCGCGGGAGTCCGGGTGGTTGCGCGGTGGTCCTCCAACCTGCCCGTCGCCCGCAACTTCGTCGGCAGTGGGCGGTCCCGCGCTGGGCAGGCTCATGTTCTCATAAACCCCGGCGGCTGTGATGGCTGACCACGTCAACGGCGCGGCGACCACAGCAGCTACGCACAGACCCAGTCCGGACAGCGCCATCGCGTCGCCCGCGCCTCGATGTGCAAACCGGCGCACGGTCTTGCCAAGCAGCAGCCCGCCGACGCCCGCGATAAGCAGTAGCACGACCGTGGGCGCAAGCCAGGCCGCCTGCTCCGGGTAATCTCGCAACACCCAGAGGGCAAACGCACCGGTGATTCCGAACGCGCCCGCGAGCGCAAGCGGGCCGGCAATCGGGCGCGTGCGGCTGGCGCGCCACAGTTTCGCGACGCCGACGCCCGCCAGCGCGGCCACCGGCGGGCCGAGCATGATCAAATAGTAGGCGTGGAACAGGCTCGCGACGGTGAAGAACCCGGCGCTGACGGCGAGCCACCCGCCCCAAAGCACCAGCTCGCCATGTTCAGCGGCGAGCGGCCATCGCATGCGCGTGGGAACGAATCCGAGCGCGAGGCCAAAGCCTGCCAGCGGAAGCAGCCAGCTGGCCTGGTCAACAAGCGGCTGCTCCAAGAGCCTCGTCAGTCCAGGCTCGCCGATCTCCCAGTTAAACGACGACCCTCCGCCCACGCCGACCCGTCCGGGAGGAGGCGGGAAGCCCGGCTGCCCACCCGCCGGGGGTTGACCGGGTACGGGCGCGCCGGGTGGTGGCCCATCGGCCGGGCCAAAGGCCGGCGGTTGTGGCGGCGGGCCGGGAGCCGAAGGCGCGCCCGGCGCATCGGCCAGTCTGCGCAGGCCACCCGGCAGCAGCCGCGACAGTCCATTGTGCCCGAGGATCAGCTCCATCACAGTGTTATTCGTGCTGCTCCCGACGTACGGGCGCGCGTCGGGCGGCGTCAAATCCACGACGACGGCCCACGACAGCGACACGGCCAATAAGACGAGCGTCGCGAGGGTCAGGTGCAGCAGCTTGCGCCAGAGCTGCGTCCCGCCGGCCAGCAGGTAGGCCGCATAGAATGCAGGCAGTGGCAAGAACGCCTGCAGCATCTTGATGTTGAATCCCAGTCCGACCAGCAACGAGCCAATCAACACATAACGCCCCTGGCCGCGCTCGGTCGCCTTGAGAAACGCCCAGGTCGCCAGCAGCAGCACGAGCACAAGCTGCCCGTCGATAGTATTGTTGCGCTCGGTCGCGACCGCCACCGGCACAACGGCCAGAAACAGCGCAGCCAGCAAACCGGCCAGCGCCCCGAACCGCCGGCGCGCCAGATGAAAGAGCAGCGCCACGGAAAACACGCCCGCCAGCGCCTGGGGCAGCGCGAGCGCAAACCCGTTGACGCCGAAGACCGCCGCCGAAGCCGCCTGCACCCAGAATCCGAGCGGAGGCTTGTCCACGCTGACCGATCCACCCGGCTCGAACGCAGCGAAGAAGAAGTTGTGCCACGAGGTCAACATGGACTGCACAGTCGCGGCGTAGTATTCGTTGCCGATGCTATCCGCCCCCAGCCGGTAGAAGCGCAGGCCGAACGCAAGCGCGAGCACAAACGAAAGCGCCGCGAGCGTGGCGACGAAACGGCTCAGGTTTGCAGCGCGCGTGCGCTTGCCCACGACGGTGGTGGCGTCAGGTGAGGCGGCTGGAAAGACGGCGGT
>JBHHUI010000568.1:0-2787 GCA_046753805.1 Anaerolineales bacterium | reverse complement strand
CGGACTGCGGCGCTGCATCCGGGCGCAATCGAAGAAAGCCGGCGCATCAAGCCGAGCATCCCGCCGGCGGCTGCGAACGACATCCCAATCTGCGACGAGATCGAATTAGAGGTGCGATTGAAATGAAGAATATTCTAGTCACAGGCGGCGCAGGCTTCATCGGATCGAATTTCGTCCACTATTTGCTGACAAAGTACCCGGAGTACAACATTATCGTCTTCGACAAGCTCACGTACGCCGGGAACTTAAACAACCTGCTCGACGCGCACGACAATCCGCGCTACAAGTTCGTGCGCGGCGACATCGCCGACCGCGACGCGGTCGAGCGCGTCGTCGACATCAACGCGGTAGACACCGTCGTCAACTTCGCGGCCGAGTCGCACGTGGACCGCTCGATCCTGCGGCCGGACGCGTTCATTCATACGGACGTGGTGGGCACGTACATTCTGCTCGACGTGGCCCGGCAACAGGAGGTCGAACGTTTCCATCAGGTGAGCACGGACGAGGTCTACGGCAGCATCCCAAAAGGTTTTTTCAAAGAGGGCGATCCACTGGAGCCAAACAGCCCCTATGCGGCCAGCAAGGCCGGCGGCGAGATGATGGTGCGGGCGTATTACGAAACGTACGGGCTGAACACCGTCGTCACGCGCGGCAGCAACACGTTTGGACCGTATCAGTACCCCGAAAAGGTTGCGCCGCTCTTCATTACCAATGCTATCGATGACGAGCCGCTGCCGCTGTACGGGGACGGCAAGCAGGTGCGCGACTGGCTCTACGTGGAAGACCACTGCGCCGGGATCGATCGCGTATTGCACGCGGGCGCGCCCGGCGAGGTCTACAATCTCGGCGGCGGCAACGAGCGCGAGAACATCGCCGTGACGAAGCTGATCCTGAATCTGCTGGACAAGCCCGAGAGTCTGATCCAGTCCGTCACCGACCGCCCCGGCCACGACCGCCGCTACGCACTCGACTGCAGCAAGCTGCACGCGCTGGGTTGGGAGCCAACGTACGATTTCGAGTCTGCCATGGCAAAGACGGTCGCATGGTACCGCGCCAATGAATGGTGGTGGCGTTCGATTAAAGACGACGACTTCCAAGCGTATTACGAGCAGCAGTACGGCGAACGGCTGGCGTCGGCCTAGCATTGCGCTCCCGCGCCGTCCGGCGGGACGTTGGGGCGCTGCCTCAGTACCTCTGGTCTTGTTCAATCGACAACGTCACAATCCGGCGATTTTGGGAGTGGCGATATAGGTAGGCCCGGAACCTCAGCCTGAGTTTGCCGAAGGCGGTCGCCAGTCGCACTTCCCGGTCGCGGCAGCGGACTCAGTGTGATGGCTCCCGCGATTTTTTGACGGCGGTATTTCGCAATGATATACTGCCTCGCACATCAAGATCGCCATCCATGAAGAGGTTTTCCACGCATGTCTGAACAGCCCGAGCCGGTATTTGCAAGAGGCCTCGTCGGTATCATCGCGGCCGAAACTGGACTATCGTCCGTAGACGGCGCCAACGGTATTCTAAAGTACAGCGGTTACAACATAGACGATCTCGCCGGGCAGGTGAGTTATGAGGAAGTCGTGCACCTGCTCTTTTACGGCGACCTGCCGAATTCCGATCAGCTTGCCAACCTGCAGGCGGACCTGGCCGCGCAGCGCACGCTGCCGGCGCTCGTCCTCGACCTGATCCGCGCCGCCCCGCGCAACGCGTCGCCGATGGACGTGTTACGCACGGCGGTCTCGGCTCTGGCGCTGAACCTTCCCGATGCGAGCGACCACTCCATCGAAGCTACCCAGCGCAAGGCGCTGGGGCTTGTGGCGCAGTTCCCATTGATCGTCGCCGCCATCGAACGCGCCCGCAATGGCGCGGAGGTTGTCGAGTCCGATCCGGAGCTGGACCATGCCGCCAACTTCTTGTACGTGCTGACGGGCGCGCGCGCCGATGCGCTGCGCGCCGCCGCCCTGAACCTGTATCTTGTAATGCTGGCCGACCACTCGTTCAACGCCTCCACCTTCACAGCGCGCGTGGCGGCTTCCACCAATGCGGACCTGCACGCCGCAATCGCAGCCGCCGTCGGCGCGCTGAAAGGCAACCTGCACGGCGGCGCGGCGGAGGCTACCATGCGCATGCTGCTGCAGATCGGCGCGCGCGACGGCGTCGAGGCCTACGTGGACGACGCCTTCGCGCACAAGCGCAAGATCATGGGCATCGGCCATCGCATCTACAAAACCGGCGACCCACGCGCGCGGCATCTGATCGAGTGGGCGCGCAAGATGGAAGACTACCGCGCGGACGGTTCGGAATACGTAGACATGGCCTCCGATGTCGCGGCGGCTGTGCTGCGGCACAAAGAGTTGTATCCGAATGTGGATTTTTTCTCCGCGCCGCTGTTGTACTATCTCGGCATTCCAGTCGATCTCGACACGTGCGTATTCGCCGCCGCGCGCGTGGCGGGCTGGATCGCGCACGTGATCGAGCAATACCGCGACGCGACGCTCATCCGCCCCAAGGCGCGCTACGCCGGCGCGCCCGACCGGGCGTTCACGCCGCTGGCGGAGCGGGAATGACAGAGCCGCGCTCGGCCCACCGGGTGCTGCGTGAATGGGAACCAGCGCAGCACGCGGGCGAGGGGCCGCATGAGCGCAGCTAGGTGCTAAAGTGCCAAGGGCAACAGACCTGCTTGCACAAGCATTCCTCGAACATGCACAAGGACTGAGCGCGCAGATCGATCCCGTTCGCGTACTCCGGGCACGCGTGTACAGCATCGCAGGTGCAAATGTGTTGATTCGT
>JBHHUI010000567.1:0-2789 GCA_046753805.1 Anaerolineales bacterium | reverse complement strand
GTACGACTCTTTCATTCGCGACTCCAGACCGGTTTATCCCGGCGCTTTCCCTGACACCCTTTACGCCCCGCCCTCAGCCGACCAGCGCGCCATCTCGCAATCGAGGCGCGTCCTTCTCACACATCGCAGCTCTCAAAAGGGCTTCGCCAAGAGCGTGTGGCTCTGTGACGAAGGCAAGGTCCACGCACCAGCCGATGGGCGCAGCGGCGTCCGCAGCATCACCGCGCTCCGTCCACCCGGGCTCGATATGAATGAACCCCTTGGCAAAGTCACAGAGGACCCCGCTATCACGCAGCGAAATCTCCTTCCGTCGCGGGGTGCCCAGCACGCGAAACGGAGGATAGGACAGCACCTCGAAACGTCCCGGGCACACTCGGCAATACGTCGGTTTCCAGAGCGCAGTCGAGCATACAAACCCATCGGCCGCACACATAGCAGCCAGCACGATGACATGGGGAGTCTTGAACAGTACAGTGAATAGGCCTGCTAATACAACGCACACTAGAATCAGACCCTCCAACTGTGTTGGATGGGCAGGCAGTGCGCGTATGATAACAGGCTCGAAGTACTGCCCATTGAGCACGGCGACGCGGTCCAGTTCCGGCTGATCGCCAACGCACACCAACCTGTGTTTGCCGCGCAGCAGCTTGGGCGCGGCACATTGGGTAAGCAGGCGCGTGCGGCGAGGCCTCGGGAGCATGTGTCTTCGACAGACTGCGGCTATCGTGAGACCGATCACAAAGCCTACAGCGGCAACGATTCGGATAGCCGTGATGGTCGTCCAACCGTACAGCAGCAGGGCCAGCACGAACAGCACGAGGCCGGCAGGGCGCGCCGCCGGAACAAGGGGCGATACGTCGCGACTTGCGTGCTTATGCCCCTTGTGAACGAGGCACACTTTCGCAGAAGCTGTGCGCATACTCATAGCAGTGCGACTAGAATTGACTTATAATATAGCATGATAATTCGGGACAGTCACCGTTTATGGTCTCCTGCTGGCTCGGCCGCCGGTTGTTGGATGCGTGTGCTGCGGCAGAGAAAAGAGCGGGGCGGTGCTGGTGGCGAACACCACGGGCAGTACCGTAACGCGAACGGGATTGCGAGGGTGGCCGCATGGGAGCGGTGTTTCAGGCGCGTCGCAGCGTTATAGACATGTGGCGTGATTCGAGGATCGTCGCCCACAAGGGGCGGCGCTACGGTGTGTTGCGTGGTCCGTCGCCCACGGGGGGGCGGCGCTACGGCTTTCGGCTTTCGGCTTTCGGCTTTCGGCTTTCGGACATGACTTTCTTCTCCGCCCCCATGCCAAAGAAGGGTCCATGTGGTTCATAATAACGCCCGCCCGGAACCGTGTCAAGCCCTTTTTTTCGGACCGGTAGAGCGTTTTATCTGTCCTGTCGTCGGCTTCTCGGCGCATCCGCGGGACGGTTGACGGGTCCGGCCGGCGGCACGGCCACGCGAGCGTGGCCGTGGCACGCGTGCCGGGCAGTGGCGCCGTCAAACGCCCTGTGCGGTCAGCCTCTCGGTCACAAACGCCAGTAGCGCGTCCACCAAGGCTCCGTATGTGTACTTCTGCAGCACGACTTCACGCATCGAGGCCGCAAGGCATCCCCGGTCCTCGGCGCCGGCGAGATACCGATCGGCCAGCCTCTCAAACTCCTCGGCGGTCCCGAAGGCGATATCGCGATAGCAGTCAAACACGGCTGCCGCCACCCGCCGAAAGCCGGTCGCGGCGTGTTCGCGATAGCGGTCGAGTTCGGCCCGCGGGAGCACCAGACACCCGGGCCGGCGCTCGCGCGCGAACATCTCCGGCAACTGCTCCAGCGCGTCTACGACATGGGGCATCGCATCCGTCCGGTAGGGCGTGTCGGGCTCGAGTCCGTCGCGTTCGACCGCCGCAAGCAGCCTTCGCGCCGGCTTGTCGATCACATCATGCCGACAGAAACGCAGCAGGAAGAACCCTCCGCTGGCCAGTCCGTCGAGCAACCGCTGATGCATCGCGCCATAGCTCGTGATTTGAAGGTTGATCCGGCTCGCCTGGTAAATGGCCCTCAGTTCGTCTCCGTTCGCCGCCACACCACACGCGTATCGCGCGAATCGCGGGTGCGACTCCCATCCGCGGCCATAGAGCTTCAGCGTGCGGCCCGTCCGGTCGCAATAGTCGGCGACCCATTCCAGCGTCCGCTGGCGGAAGAGCAGCTCGGTCAGGCCGTGGATATACCGGCGGGCGATCTGGTCCTCGTTATCCGGCGTGGTCGCCGGGATGCCGGTCGCGCGCGTCGCCTCCGCCAGCAGGGCCATCGCCGGCCGGCTGCACGCATTGCGAGGGTCGTGTTCCCATGACTCGCAGAGCGCCGCATACACATATTCGATCAGTCGAGCACCGCCGCGCAGGTCGCGCACGGTCTCGAGCCAGCGCTCATGGAAGCGATGCGGTGGCTCCGTCTGATTGCTCACGTACGAGAAATCGCAGCGATGCGCGGTGAGCCCCTCCTCCGGCACAAGCTCCGAACAGTATACCGCCTCGTTCGTCGCCATCGTCCATGCCAGGCCCTGAGACGCGGGGTATCTGTAACGCCTCACCAGTTCGGTGATTCCGGCCGCAATATAGAAATCCGTCGGACCGATCGACCGCCCGGCCTCCTCGCAGGTCAGGTTCGGAAGCAGGTCCTGAAGCCAGCTCACGAACGGCACGTTCTTCGGAAACGCGTCGCCCTGTTCGGAACGAAGGTGATCGATGTTGAGGATAAGGTCCGGATGGACATCCTCCACCGCCGCCACGTGCGACGCGG
>JBHHUI010000566.1:0-2796 GCA_046753805.1 Anaerolineales bacterium | reverse complement strand
CGAAGCAGACAACCGGTATGCTGCTGCCCACATCGGGCTTGGGGCTGCCGGGCTGCAACTGGGTCGCCTGGAAGAGGCGCTATCGGCCTGCAACTGGGCCGTTGAACTGGAGCCGGAGAATCGCCGGGCGCACACCGGCCTGGGCGAGGTTTTCCTCGCGCGCCGGCAGTATGCCGAAGCGGAACGCGCCTTTCAGCGCGCGATCGAGTTGGACCCCGGCGCGGCAGCGGCATTCGGCGGACTTGGCGCTGCACACCTTGCCAACGGGCAGCTCCCGGCCGCAATGGCAGCCTACGACCGTGCGGCCGAACTGGAGCCGGACCATCCCAAGCACTGGAGCGGGCGCGCGCACGTGCTCGCGGCGCAGGGCAAGTTTGAAGATGCGCACGCCGCGTATCGACACGCGATCGGGTTGGGCGGACTGGTGGGTTCCGACCTGGCCGTTGCTTATAATGGGTTTGGAGCGGTGTGCCGCGTCCTTGGCCGTCCAGATGAAGCTGTCGAGGCGTACCAGCAGGCCATCGTTCTCGATCCCTCGTACGCGGTCCCCCACAGCGGGCTCGGCGTGGTTTTCATGGAGCAGGGCCGCTATGAAGAGGCCCAGTCGGCCCTGCAGCGCGCGCTCAAACTCGGAGAGTTGGAGCCGGAGGATGCGGCCCGCGTGCATTTCAACCTGGGCAAAGTACTCACCCTGATGGACCACACTCGCGAAGCGCGGGCGGAATACGAGCGCGCGGTGGAGCAAAGCCCGGCCTTCGCCGCCGCCCACATTGCTCTGGCGGGCGGCTACCGGCGGCAAGGCAAGAACGGGCCGTTTACCAAGGCCATCGACCACGCCCGCAGCGTGACGGATGATGGGAATGAGTATGACCGGGCTGTACTGGAAGCGCTGTGTGATCAGATAGATGAAGCGCTCGATCTACTTGACGCGGCCTTGCAACACAAGCAGACGACTGTAGCCTGGGCGCGCCGCGACCCGGACCTGAGCTTCGTGCGCGACAACCCTCGCTTTGAAGCGATTGTGCAGGAATACGTCCTGTGACAGATACACACGGCGTGCTGCACGTGCACCTGCCAGACGGGCGCGATCTGGATTTTACGCTCACCGGCAACGTGATGGTGATTGGGCGCGGCGCTGGCGTGGACATTGCCATCCCCGACCTGTCTGTTGCCAATACGCACGCTCGGCTGCACTTCCAGGGCGGGCGCGTTGGCCTCGAAGACCTGGACTCGCCCTCCGGCACGTTTGTCGGACCCACACGGCTCGACGCGAACCGTATCTATGTCATCGGGGTCGACGCCGAGATTCGGTTCGGGCAGACCACGGCGCGTCTCGTCCACGCGGAGGGCGGGCCTGAGCCGCTGCAAGCGGCGGAACCGCTGTTCGGCCATGAACCCGGCGACACAGCGCCCGAGGTCGCCGCTCCGGCCCCGGCGGAGCCGGCCGCCGATACCATTGCGCGGCTGCGCTCGCAGTCGCCCGCCATCACTCCGGCGCGCGAAACGACCGGCGAAGCCCGCGCGGGCGGCGCCGGACCGCTCGGGGCGGGTCGGCGCGCCCATGCCGAGGACCTGTCGGAACGCCTCGCGCTCACGATCGACCCTGAACGGTCACGCCACAAATTCGAAATCGTTTTGTACAACCGCAGCGCCGCGCCCATGGCCTTGCGCCTGCGCGCGGCCGACCGCCGCAACGCGCTCGACTACCAGTTCGAGGCCGAAGAAGTTGAGCTTGCAAGCGGCGAGCAAACGCAAATCGAACTTGCGGTAAAACCGCGTCAGCGCAACACAGGTGGAGCTGAGCAACCTTTTGTCGTTCAGGCCTATATCGCCGATCAGATGGTGGGCGCGGCGCGCGGCGTTTTGCTGCCGGTGCGTATCCCGGCCCCGCTGGCCGCGGCGTTTGGCGTATTCGCGCTGGCAGTGTTGCTCGCGTTCGGACTCGGCGCGGCGCTTTTGTGCCCCACCATGTTGAGCGGTGTTTGTGGCTTTGTGCCTCCCAACGCGGTTTCGGCCCTGCTTGCGCCGCCGACGGCTGCAGTGGTGGTACCCATACCCACAGAAGCATCCGCCGTAATTGCAGCGGCCACCGTCACCGCAGCGCCCGCTGAGGTCCTCGTGAGCGAGTCCACGCCGACGGCGTTTATCGAGCAGCCTACGTCCACGCCGGATTTAAGCCCCACGCCGCGCTTTGGCGGCAGCGTGCTGACCTACAAGACCGGTTCGGCGGGGCAGGTAACGTTGATGGTCGCGCCGGCGGGCGGCGAACCCCTCGCTATTATCGGGCCGGTGTCCGATGTGACCGTGCTGGACTACACGCCGGCGGACGGCGGCAAGCTGGCGCTGGATGTGGTCGACGAGAGCCGCGAGACGCTCTGGATTGTGGGGGCCGACGGCGCGCCCGTACGCTCAGGCATAGATCAGGGCTGGGAACACATCCGCTCAGCCCTGTGGTCGCCGGATGGCAGCTGGCTGGTGGTGGAAGCCGATATTCCCGGCATAACAACGTATTTCATCTACGACGGGCTGGATGGCGCCCTGCTCTCACAGCCGCCGCTCGTGGCGCAGACCGTGACGCCGACCTTCACGCCTTCGCGCACGCCGACGGCCACGCGCACGCCGACCCGCACGCTGACGCCGACCAATACGCTGACACCGACGAACACGGTTGAGCCAAGTGCTACGCCATGAAGTTAGAGGGTTCGGGGAGAGTTAGAGGTAGAGGTAGAGTGAGAGTTAGAATAACTTTTGGCGCTCCATCACGCTAACCCCAACTCCTGACTGGAGCAACGAGTG
>JBHHUI010000565.1:0-2807 GCA_046753805.1 Anaerolineales bacterium | reverse complement strand
CTGCCATCCAGAACAGTCTATACGATGGGTGTCGAAAACCTATCGAAGATAACCGGAGTGGGAGGGAGGGGGGCGGAAAGGATTTGGGTTGGTAGTAAGAAATCCGAAAAATAGGTGTGTGTGGCGAAGCCACACACACCAATTTTTCGGGAAACCTTCTGCTCACGTTAAAGGTTCTTCAAATCTGTGCGGATGGTACGCACGGTCACACCGAGCGCAGCTGCCAGGTCCTTCTGGCGCGGCTCGGCGCCCTGAGAGGCAGCTTCGACCAGCAGGCGGCGTAAACGGGTGCGGCGCTGCCGCGGGCCGGGGCTGGCGGGGTCTTCGGGGGCCGTCAGTGTCCAGATCACCGGGACGAGGTCGCGATTCGACGCACCAGACTTCCGGAGTCTTTGAGACTTTGGAAGTCTGATGGGGAGGTAAACCAATTGCTGGGGGTGCGCATCAGGCTCGGCTGCGATGCGCTCGACGATAGCCGCATTGGTGGGGTGCTCGAGAAAAGTTCGCCGCAGATCGGGGTCAGAGATTTGGCTGGCCTTGATCGCTGCGTCAGACCAGGCCTGGGCGAGCGCCTCGCGGGCAGCGTCCTCCAGACCAGCGGCGCTGCAAGCCTGGTGGTGGGCGAAATGCAAGTCTTCGCTGTCGAGCGCCGGCCCAGGAATCTGGTCGCGGGCGGCGAGGCCGCAACGCGCCCAACCCAACGCGGCCGTGGGGTCGCCGTGCTCAAGACAGGTGCGGGCCGCTTCCGCACAGGCCTGCATTTCGATCAGCAGCAGGCCGGTTTCGTGGGTCAGTTGGGCAGCCGTCTCGGCATGATGCAACGCGGCGGGCAAGTCGCCGGCAGCGCGCTCGATACCGGCCAACAGCCAATTCGCCATCGCCAGACTGTTGCGATCGTTCATCCCTCGGGACTGATCGCGCGCGGCGCGCGCCGCTGCCAGGGCTGCGCTGAAATTCCCCAGCGCACACTCGGCCGCAGCTGCTGTCAGGCGGGCGTAAATGACCCCCAAAGGGTAGCCGGCCTCGTCGGTGTGCGCCTGGGCGCGCGCGGCCCAATCGAGCGCGGCCGCGGGCCGGCCCAAGGTCAGGTTGATGCGCGCCAACTGATCGGCGACGCCGCCCAGAGCATACGATGCCATCCCCCAACGCTCGAACTCGGCATAGGCGACTGCGCAGCGCTGCAACGCGGATTCGAATTTGCCGCTTGAGTATTCGACCATGGCAAGATTCGCTTCCATCATCCAGCGACGCGATACCCAATCCAGGGCCTCGGTCAAGTCACGCGCGCGCCGGTAACAGGCCATTGCCCGGGCATAGTCACACTGTCGCATAGCCAGACCGCCTAGCGCACCGGTCACATAAGATAGACCGACCTGATCATGAAGCGCCTCGAATCCACGGAGCGCCGCTTCAAACAACGATCGCGTCTGGTCAAATTCCCCAGTGCCACCGTAACTTTGACCCAGCCTATCTAGCGCCCAGGCTTCGAGGTCTGGCGCGCCCGCGCGCCGGGCGTGTGCCAGCGCAGCTTCCGCCGCCGACCGCGAGGCGAGGTAATCTCCCCGCCAGAAGTGCGCCGCCGAGAGATGGTTGTACGCGCGGGCCTGTTCCTCTTCATCGCCGAGTTCACCCGCTAGTGAGAGTAGCTCTTGCGCAGCCTCCAACATGGCTGCTGCGTCGCCAAGGATTAAAAACACCCGGCTTTGGGCTTGCAGGATTTGGAACCTCGATTGCGTTCTGTCGCCCATCGCAGGTTGCGCCAGCGCGGACAGCGCCCGTCTGTAGAATTGAAGCGCTAGCGGATAGGCGCAGGCGGCCGCCGCGCGCGCTCCCGCCTGGCGCAGGTAATCGCTGGCCTGTTCCCAATCTTCGCCGGCTTCCCAGTGGTTGGCGATGGCTTCGATGGTCAAGGGCTGCGTGGCCTGCAGCGCCCTACCGGCGCGCCGGTGCAACGCGCGCCGGCGCTTGGGGGTCAGCCCGCTCAGCACCACACCGCGCGTGAGGTCATGAGCGAATTCGAAACCGGCCTCAGTCTCCAGCAGCAACCGCGCGCGCAGCAATTCGTCCGTTCGAGCGAGGAAGGTCTCGCTCTTCACGGCGGCCATTTTCTGTAGCGCCTCCACCGACGACTCGAGTCCCAGCACCGCCGCCATCTCCAGCAGCCGCAGCGCAGGTTTCGCCAGCCGCGCCAGTCTCTCGCCGATGACCGCCTCAACCTGCCCCGTGCGCGGGAGGTCGGCCAGATAATCCTCCCACGTCGCCTCTGCACTACGCTCTTGCCAGTCGCGGATCAATTCAAGCAGAAATAGTGGATTGCCGCCAGAGGCCAGGTAGAGGGAAGCGAGAAACTGCGCTTCGGGTAATGCAGAACCGAGCGCCTGGACGGCCAGGTGGCTGCTTTCCGCTTCTGAGAGGGGCGGCAGCGGCAGCAGACTCAGCACAGCGCGCCGCTCGAGCGCTTCGAGCCACTGCCACACCTCTCCCTCTAGTGGAAGGGCTTCTCGACGGGCGCTCATAAAAACACACAAGCGCGACTCGGTCAGCAGGGGCAGCAGCGCTTCCAAGGCCTGTCGAACGCCAGCATCCGACCACTGAACGTCTTCGAGGATGAGTATGTGCGGTACAGTTTGGGCGACGGCCCGCAGTGCCACGGCTAACACCCGGCTGACGATCTCCGGCGACTCGGGAGGTGTTGGCTCTGCGTACCCCTTGGGCGTGGGCATAGCTTCCTTTTCTGGGCCCAGCGCGGCGAGATCCGGCGATAATCTGGCCAGGATGCGGCGCTCGTCCGGCTGGAGCAATTCCTT
>JBHHUI010000564.1:0-2807 GCA_046753805.1 Anaerolineales bacterium | reverse complement strand
GATTGGGGGATTAGGGGAATGCGCGCCCAGCGTGCTAACCAGAAAACCAATCCCCCAATCCTCAAATCCCCGCCCCGCTCCAGTCGACTGAGGCTGAGTAGTTACTCGATTTCCGGTATAGACTGTTATAGTCTTGTTTGCGCAGGTTATAGGCCGCGTCCGTTCGCGCTCGCGGCGTGTTTCACGTGAAACACCGTGCGGGCCGGGGGCTGAAGCGGGGGCGCATGGTAGAATCGAATCGTTCAAATTCCGAAGGATATAGCCGTTTTCCGGCGCAATCAGCCGGCACAATCTGTATGATCCGACCATTTGGCTGGCGCGACGTCTCGCTCGTACGCAACCTGGGCCCGCAAGGGGTGTCTTTCCATAGTCAGGAGACTCTCACCCGGGGTGTGTCGGTGTTGCAGGATGCGTTGCGTGGATATCTGGCGCCGCGCAGCCGCAAATCTACATTTGTGTGGCGCACCAACGGGGACCAGCGCCAGCGCGCTTTTGCCCAATTGCAGGTGGCCCCACACGAAGGGCGCGCGCGCGTGCGCTACTTGGCTCCGGCGGGGGCTGACCGGCCGGCTATGCCCGGCGTCAAGCTCATAGAGCGCCTCGCTTTTGAGGCGGGCGCGCGCGGGAATCATTATCTCGTCGCCGAAGTTGACGAGGCCAGCCCGGAGTTTGACTTGCTGCGCACGGCCGGCTTCGCCGTGTACACCCGGCAGGAAATCTTTTGTCGTGCGCTGGCCGGGCAGCCCGCCGGCCCAACGCTGCCGCTGCGGGCGCGTCGCGATGTGGATACGCTTGGCGTGCAACTTCTCTACAACAATATTGTGCCTCGTCTGGTGCAACAGGTAGAGCCGTCCCCCGCGACCAGCGCTGGCGGGTATGTTTTTACCGAAAACAGCGAAATCCTGGCGTATCTGGATGTGCGCCGCGGTCCGCGGGGTGTCTGGATGCAACCCTTTCTCCATCCGGATTCCCACGCCGTAATGGATGCTGTAATGGTTTCGTTCCTGAGTCTGGAAACTGCGCCGGGACAAAAGCCGGTGTACGTTTGCGTCCGCAGCTATCAACACGGTCTTCATGCTGCGCTCGCGGCAAACGGGTTTCGTCGAGCTGGGCAGCAGGCAGTGATGGTAAAGCGCCTGGTTGCGCCCATTGGCGCAGCAAAGTTTAAGGCCTTGCCGACTATCGACGGCACGGAACGGGAAATCGCTGCGCCGATCACGAAAGCGCCGTTCGCCGGCCGGCGCACGCGCGGGTGAGCGCCACCGCCGGAGCCCAACAGATCGATAATGCAACGGAAAATCACTGACGATCTCGACGCCCTGCTCGACGTGCTGCCGGCCATCATCCGCGCGCGTGTGCGTGAAATTGGCCGTACCCAAGACCTGCTCGAAATCATCCTCGACTTAGGACGGGCGCCCACCGCGCGCTACTTGGACGGCGAGCGAGTGCTCTCGGACGTGGAAGTGCAGACCAGCGATATTGAGGCTGTCGTCAAACGCATCGGCGAGTTTGATGAGGACAACCGCGCAGGGTTGGAGCGCACACTGCATCGGATTTCGGCCATTCGTAACCGGCGCGGCCACATTGTTGGGCTGACCTGCCGTGTGGGCCGCGCCGTGTATGGCACGATCGACATCATTGAAGACATGGTCACCTCGGGCAAGAGCGTTCTCCTGCTCGGACGGCCTGGCGTCGGCAAGACCACCCTGCTCCGCGAGGCCGCGCGCGTTCTTGCCGAAACGAAGCGCGTCGTAATCGTAGATACGTCGAATGAGATCGGCGGCGACGGCGACATACCCCATCCGGCCGTGGGCAAAGCGCGGCGCATGCAGGTGAGCAACCCCTCCCTGCAGCACGAGGTAATGATCGAGGCTGTGGAGAATCACAACCCGGAGGTCATCATCATCGACGAGATCGGGCGCGAGATGGAAGCCGCCGCGGCGCGCACCATCGCCGAACGTGGCGTACAACTCATCGGCACGGCGCACGGCAACACACTCGACAATATCCTGCTCAACCCCACGCTGGCAGACCTGGTCGGCGGCATCGAGTCGGTGACGCTGTCAGACGAAGAGGCGCGCCGGCGGGGCACCCAGAAAACGGTGCTGGAGCGCCGGTCACCGCCCACGTTCGATGTCCTGATCGAAATTCAGGAGCGCGAGCGCCTGCTCGTACACCCCGAAGTTGCCGATATCGTTGACGCCGTCCTGCGTGGCCGGGCGGTGGTCACCGAACTGCGCTTCCGCGATGAAAGTGGCGAAATCCGACGTCAGACTCAGGAAACGCGACCGGAAGCAAACCGCGTACAACAAACCCGCGATGGGCGCGGCCGCACCATGCCCTGGCACGGCGAACGCCCGCGTGCTAAACCGGCGCGCGATGTTCCAGCGATTGAAGCGAACGGCGACGAGGTAGACCCACGCCAGCAGCAGTTGGAGCCGTACTCTGTTTATGCGTATGGGCTCACGCGCAACCGGCTGGAGCGCGTCGCGCGTCGCCTGCGGGTGCCGCTCAAGCTGGTCGATGACCTGGCGGCCGCGCAGGCGCTCGTCACGCTCAAGTCGTACTACCGCCGCCGCCAGCGCCCGATCAGCGACGCGGAGAGTCGCGGTATGCCGATCTACGTGCTGCGCTCCAACACGGCGCACCAGATGGAGAACTTCCTGCTCGAAGTCTTTGGTATGTCGCTCGGCGACGGCGAATGGGATGCGCGGCTGAATGAGGCGCTGCGCGAAACGCGCGCTGCCATTCAGCAAGTGCTGAACGGCACGCGTACAGTCGATCTGGGCCCGCAAGAGGCCGGCGTG
>JBHHUI010000563.1:0-2808 GCA_046753805.1 Anaerolineales bacterium | reverse complement strand
GTACAGCGCTTCGCGCCAGTGCAGCATCCCCGTCTGGTGCGATTGCTTGGCGGCGGCCGCAGCCGGGGATACCTGTATTACGCCGTCCCCTATCTTGCAGGCGGCACGCTCGCCGACCGTCTGGCTGACGGCCCGCTTGAGCCTGACGCGGCGCTCGACATCCTGCGGGATATTGCCGCCGCTCTGAGCCATCTGCACCAGGAAGGCATTGTCCACCGGGATATCAAGCCGTCTAATATTCACTTCGACGCCGAAGGCCATGCGCTGCTGGGGGAAGTCGGCGTCGGCCCGATGCTGCGCGCGGCGGCCAGCACCTTTGTACAACCAGCCCAGCTTGGGCCCATCGCCTACCGGTCGCCCGAACAACTCGCGGGGCGGCGCAAGGGCAGCGCGCTGGATGGCCGTAGCGATGTGTATGCGCTGGGCGTCCTGCTGTTTGAGGCGCTGACGGGAAGGCCGCCGTACGAGGCCGAGAGCGCAGCGGACCTCGCCATGCTGCAATTCACCTCGCCGGTCCCGTCGGCGCGCGCGTTGCGTCCGCCGGAATTGTCTCCGCTCGACCCACAATTGGACGACGTCCTGCGCATCGCTCTGAGCTACAGTCCCAAAGGCCGTTTCGCTTCTATTGCCGAGTTGATGACGGCGGTGACCGGCGCGCTGCCCATCGATCTGCCCGCCAGCGATGTCATTTCAGTCGAGCCGGTCTCGGATGTGCTTCCAGCGGCGGAAGCGCCGTCGGCGCCCGTGCGCCCGGCGATGGGTGTGCAGGAGCTACTGGACCTCGACGTCGCACCGCGACCCGCTCCGTCGCCGGCTGACTTGCTAATGGTGGACGCGCTCGAACTCGCGCCGGAGGCGGCCGCCCCCGCTGCCGCCCCAATCCCGGCTCCAGGGCCGGCGGCCGTACCGGCGCCGGTTCCACGCCCACGCCCCACACTTGCAATTGTGGCGGCTGTTGCGCTGCTCGGCATCATGGGGATTGGCGCTGCGCTTGCTTTCGCGGGTCCTGTGGTGCGTGGAATCTTGCGGCCGCAATCCAGTGCGAACATTCCGACCCTAGTATCGGCTGCCGCGGCTGATACGGGCAACAACGGCGCAACTGCGATTCCCCCGACTGCCGGCGCGGCGAGCACAGTTGGGCAGCCCACGGCGGCCGGCGATTTGGGCGCGACCGGGGGCGGCGTCAGCGGTGGAGTGGTCGCGGTGCAAACACAGACGCCGTCCACCGAAAGCGCCGGCGCTTCGGCGACGTTTGTTGCGGATGCGGCCACCGTCGCGATTGGCGCTTCGCCGACGAGCCAGCCCGCGCAGCCTACCAGCACGCAACCGCCCACATCTACTCCCACGCCGGCGGATACCCTTACCGTGGTCCCGACGCTCGCACTCACAGAAACGCCAACACCGACTGCAACGCCCACACTGACCGCTTCGCCGACTCCGACGCTCGGCCCCGCAGCCGGCGAGGACCCGGCGATGGCGCAGGCCGAGCTTGAGATTGTTTCGCTCACCAATCAGCAGCGCGCTGCAAACGGTGTCGCGCCCGCCCTGGCTGCGCAGGTCGATGTGATGTCGGTTGCGCAGGGCCGCAGCGATGACATGCAGGCGCGGGACTATTTCGCTCACAGCGACCCGGTCACCGGCAGCATCCCGGCCTTTGACCAGCTTGCCGGCTATGGCGCGGTCGGCGAGAATCTGTTCATCATTTCCGGCTCTGTACCGGTCGATGAGTTGCCGGGCCATGCGATCTCGTCGTGGATGTCGAGCACCGGGCATCGCGCTAATATCCTCGACCCTGTGTACGCGTTTATCGGCGTCGGCGTGCAATTCGACGATTCTTGCCCTACGTTCGGCGAATGCTGGCTTGTGACGCAGTTATTTACCAGCCAGGTCCCCTGATCGTGCGTCATACCATTTCACATTATCGTGTCGTGTAAGTACAATTCAGGCCATGGCTCGCACCACAGCTGCTGCGAATAAGTCGATGGAAATGGAACCGGGGACGCGTTACGCCGGCCGTTTCACGATTGAAAACCTTGTGCACACGGGTCCCCTGGGCAACCTCTACCGGGCGCGTTCCGCCGAAGGCACGGTGGCGTTGCGCGTCTTTAATCCCGAACTCACCGGGGTGCCGGGACTGACTGAATATCTGCGCACCGTCGCACGCGAAATCTCAGAAACAAGCCACCCCGGGCTGGTAACGTTGTTTCGGTTTGGCGTCAGTGCAGCCCAGATGTATACCGCGCATCAATTTGCAACCGGCGGCAGCCTGGCCGATCGTTTGGCGGCGGGCAACTGCCTCAAAGTTCGCAGCGCGCTGCAGATCATCGCGGACCTTGCGCCGCCGCTTTCCGCGCTGCACGCCCACAACATCTTGCATGGCAACGTCGAACCTACGAATATCGTCTTCGACGCAGATGACAACCCCTGCCTGACCGACGCACGCCTGCCCGGGGTGATCGAACGGGCCGTGCGCACGCTGAACCTACCAATCCAGCTGGACATTCCGCTGTATATTGCGCCCGAAGTCACCGCCGGTCGCGAGGCGGATCCACGTAGTGACCAATATTCGCTAGCGGCGGTACTGTACCACCTGCTTGCCGGGAAGCCGCCGTTCCCGGCTGGCGATGCTGCTGCGTTGGCCGAAAGCCAGTTCACCCAGACTGCTCCAAACTTGCGCAAAATAAACCCGGAGGTGGATGACAAAGTCGCGCGGGCGGTGCAGCGAGCGCTGGCGTTCGCGCGCGATCAACGCTTTGACACGCTCGCGGAATTTCTTGTCGCGTTGGATGCCACACCGAGCGTTCCGCT
>JBHHUI010000562.1:0-2810 GCA_046753805.1 Anaerolineales bacterium | reverse complement strand
GAGTACGACAGCGGAAACTACGAGGCCGCCATGCAGGTGGCCCTGGACAAAATCGGCTATGACGAGTTGCGCAGAGAGCAGGCCGAAAAACGGGAGCGGGGAGAGTTGATGGGCATCGGCATCTCGTCGTTTACGGAGATCGTGGGCGCTGGGCCGTCGAAGCACTTTGACATCCTCGGTCTGAAGATGTTCGATTCGTGCGAAATCCGCATCCATCCAACCGGTAAAGCCATCGCCCGCTTCGGCACCAAGTCGCAGGGGCAGGGGCACGAGACGACTTACGCGCAAATCATCGCGGAGGAACTCGGCATTCCGGCTGACCATATCAAGGTCGAGGAGGGCGATACGGACACTGCGCCATACGGTCTTGGCACGTATGCTAGCCGCAGCACACCCACCGCCGGGGCTGCGGCTGCTATCGCTTCGCGCAAGATCCGCGACAAGGCGAAGAAGATCGCTGCACACTTGCTCGAAGCGGCCGAGGAAGACTTGGAATGGGAGCAGGGTAAGTTCTATGTGAAGGGCTCGCCCGACCAGGCTAAGACGATCCAAGAGATCGCCTTTGCCGCGTATACCGACCATCCGCAGGGCATGGAGGCCGGGTTGGAGGCTGTCAACTATTACGACCCGCCGAACCTGACATACCCGTTTGGCTCGTACATCTGCGTTGTTGATATCGACCGTGGTACCGGCGAGGTGAAAGTACGGCGGTTTGTAGCCGTGGACGACTGCGGCACCCGCATCAACCCGATGATCGTCGAGGGCCAGATCCACGGCGGCCTGAACATGGGCTTCGCCCCTGCGATGATGGAAGAAATCTCGTATGACGAGAACGGCAACATCCACGGTACGACCTTCATGGACTATTTGTTGCCTACCGCTGTCGAATCGCCGAAGTGGGAACTGGGCGAAACGGTAACGCCATCGCCGCATCATCCTATCGGTGCGAAGGGCGTCGGCGAGTCAGCTACGGTCGGCGCGCCGGCTGCTATTGCTAACGCCGTCGTGGATGCCCTATGGCACTTGGGCGTGCGTAATATCGATATTCCGATCACGCCAGCCAAGGTATGGACGGTTCTCGACGCACACGGAGCGGCGCTGCCGGAGTAGGACCTTGGGTCTTGGAGGTCTCGTGTCAGCGGACCTCCGAGACCTGAATATGTTCGACTATCGAAAGCTCGCTGCTGAACTGCATGAGCAAGGCCAGCCATTTGTGCTGGCGACCGTCGTGCGCGCCGAACGTCCAACCTCGGCCAAACCCGGCGCGAAGGCGCTCATCACGGCCGACGGCACGCTGCGCGGCTGGGTGGGCGGCAGCTGCGCCGAACCGACCGTGCGCCGCGAAGCACGGCGTGCGCTGCTCGACGGCCAGCCGCGGTTCCTACGTCTGTGTCCGCCGGAAGAGATGGCGCGCGCGCCACAGGCCGGTGTCTTGGAAGTCGCGCTTACATGCATCAGTGGAGGGACGTTGGAGATCTTTATCGAGCCACAGCGCGCACAGCCGCACTTGCTCGTGGTTGGGCACTTGGCGACGTCCGAAGCGCTGGCCTCCCTGGGGAGCGCGATGGGATACCCGGTAACGATCATGGGGCTGGATGTCACGCCTGACCGATTTCCGGAAGCCGCCGAGGCGTTGGGACATATCGACCTGTCGCAGGTGACAATCACACCGAACACATATATCATCGTCGCCAGCCATGGCAACTACGACGAAGAAGCATTGGAAGCCTCGTTGCGCTCCGAGGCGCGTTATGTGGCCCTGATTGCGAGTAAGACACGCGCCGAAGCCGCGCTGCAATACCTGCACGATTCTAACCTGACGCACGAACAGATCGCGCGGCTTAAATATCCTGCCGGGCTGGATTTTGGCGCAGTCACTCCAGAAGAGATCGCCCTCAGCATTCTGGCCGAGATTGTGCTGCACTGGCGCGCGCGGGGTAAGCGCGCGTACCATCATCAACACGAACACGTCACTGCGCCGCACGAGGCACGCGACCCGGTATGCGGTATGATGGTGGAAATTGCAACGACGCATTTCATAACCGAGCACGCCGGCGCAACATATTATTTCTGTGCTTCCGGTTGCAAGCGCGCCTTTGTATCCGATCCCGACCAGTATCTTGTCAAGGAGTGAAGCAGTGCTTTTCGAGGGCATCGTCAACATCAACGCGTCCCGTGACAAAGTCTGGGCGTTTCTCACCGACCCCGACTTCGTGAGCCAGTGCGCTCCGGGCCTTAAGTCGATGGAAGTTGTGGAGCCGGATAAAAAATTCAAGGCCGTCGCGGCCGTCGGCTTTGGCACGGTCAAGGTCACGTTCACGAACGAGGTCGAGTTCCTCGAGTTGGAGAAGCCAAACCGCGCCAAGGTAAAGGCGCATGGCACGGCGCCGGGCAGCGCGGTGGACGCGGTCAGCGAGATGATCCTCTCGGACGCGGTTGCCGGCACGACCGATCTGAAGTGGACGGCGGACATAACCGTCGTCGGCACGATTGCCAGCCTGGCCTCGCGCCTGATGAGCGGCGTGACGAAGAAGCTCACCGGCGAGTTTTTTGAGTGTGTACGCTCCAGAATAGAGGGCTAAACGCTTCACACAGCTCTGCCGGCTCCCGACCACCCGCCTCCGGACGGCCTGAACGCTAGCAATCACACGAGCCACCCGCGCCAGGTGGCTCGTGTGCGTAGGCGGCAATACCGCCGGGATCAATGATCCCGTGCCATATTTCGATGTACACTTTGGATGAGTCTACTGCAAATAGGCAAAGTACAGGTGACTCGCTTTCAGTTGTTCAGAAGTATGTCAGCAGATTGA
>JBHHUI010000561.1:0-2817 GCA_046753805.1 Anaerolineales bacterium | reverse complement strand
TTCTCGATGAGCTTCTGATAGTGGCGCGGATGGTATTCGAGATCGGCGTCCTGGGTGATCGCCAGGTCGCCGGTGCAGAGCGGGATGGCAGTTCGCACCGAATTGCCCTTGCCCAGATTGACCGGTTGGAAGACGATGCGGACATTGTCCGACTGCACCGTCTCGAGCAGTTCGCGTGTGCCATCGTCGGAACAGTTGTCAACGACGATGATCTCCTTGCTCCAGCCATCGCCGAGTTCGGCTGCCTGGATTCGCCGCAACACTTCCAGCACGGTGTCTTTCTCGTTGTACACGCATACGATGACGCTGAGCTTCACGGCCCAACTTCTCGAAAGAAATCGGCAATAACGCCGAGCATGTACTGAATGCGTTGGGCGTCCAGCCCGGGATAAACACCTACAAAGAACGTGCCCCGTAAAATGCGATCCGCCACCAGTAGATCGCCGACGACGCGATGGCGGATGTTGCGGTAGCCCGGCTGCTTGAGAATGTTGCCCGCGAAAAGCACCCGCGTTTCAACCTTGCGCGCCTCCAGAAAACGCGTCAGGCGCGCGCGGTCGAACGGCGCTTCGTCGCGCACCGTCAGCGGGAACGCGAACCATGAGGGGTCGGCTTTATCGTGCCAGGTCGGCAGTTCCAGATATTCTTCGTATTGCCTCAGACCGGCGTACAGGGTCTTGAAATTGTGTTTGCGAGCCTCGACAAACCCTGCCAGTTTGTCGAGTTGCGCCACGCCCATCGCTGCCTGCAGATCCGTGATCTTCAAGTTATAACCGATCTCGGTAAACAGATAACGGTGGTCGTAATAACCCGGCATGCCCGGAATTTCCCGCTCGAAGCGGATGCCGCACTTGCCATTCACGGGGTTGTCGTAGCCGCAATAACAGTCGCGGCCCCAGTCGCGGATGGTACGGGCGATGCGGGCGAGCCGCCGGCTGGTAGTGTACACCGCCCCGCCCTCGCCCATGGTGATGTGATGGGCGGGATAAAAGCTCAGGGTTGCGATGTGTCCAAACGTGCCGACCATGCGACCGTCGAACCTGGACCCGAGCGCGTCGCAGGTGTCTTCCACCAGATATAGCTCGTGCGCGCGGGCGAACTCCACAATGCGATCCATGTCGGCGGGATTGCCGAGCGTGTGCGCAAACATCACCGCGCCGGTGCGATCCGAGAGGGCGGCTTCAAGCTGATCTGGGTCGAGGTTGTAATCGCCGGGGCGGCTGTCTATAAAAACCGGCACGAGTCCATTTTGGATGATCGGCGCAATGGTCGTGGGGAATGACGCCGCCGGCACGATGACCTCGTCGCCGGGCTGCAATCGACGACTGCGCAGCTGCGGCGAACATAGCGCGGTCACCGCCACGAGATTGGCGGAAGAGCCCGAGTTGACCGGGATTACTTCGCGCACACCGAGGAACTTGCCCAGCTTCGCTTCAAACGCTTCGGCATATCGGCCGGCCGTAAGCCAGAATTCGAGCAGCGCATCGGTCATGCTGACCATCTCGCGCTCGTCCCAGACACGTCCGGCATAATTCACCCGCGTTTCGCCGGGCACGAATTCGCGCCCCCCATGCGCAGCGTGATAGTACGCCGTAACTTTGTCGAAGATTTCCTGGCGCAATCGCGCTAATTCGTCCACGTCACAGGTTCCAGTGTCCCAGTTCCGGTCGATTACTTGCCGTGCGTTCGCACGAAACGCTCAATGCCGTCGGCCAGTGCAACGCGCGCGCGCCAGCCGAGTCGGGTGTAGGTTGCATCCGCATCCGCTACCACCTGCATGGCCTCGCCCGGGCGATATGGCAACCGGCCGGGCAACGGCCGTCCGGAGCCGGGCGTGCATTCATACACGCGCCGCACTACCTCTCCAAGCGGAGTACCCACACCAGTGCCGAGCTCCACAGTGGCCCCCGGGTCGAGGTCGGCAACGGCCGTTTCCAGCAGGCCGTCGACAACATCCTCCACATAAATCCAGTCCCTGACCTGTTCACCCGGCGACATCGGGAAGTCGGCGCCTGACCGCGCAGCCTGCAAGGCTGCCGGCAGCACATTGCGCTCTGACTGGCCCGGGCCGTAACAGTGAAAAATCATCGCTCCGCAGACTCGTATCCCCTGTGAGGCCGCAAACATGCGGCCAAACGCCCAGGCCGCTGCTTTACTCGCACCATACACATTCAGCCCGGATCGTTCATTCGGCGTGCGGGCAAGAATCACGCGCGCATCGGGCGGCGCGCCTTCCAGCACATTGACGGTTCCTTCCACATTGACCCGCAGCGCCGCGCGGATAGCCAGAGACGGGTCGGTTACACCGATCGCCGCAAGGTGGAAGATAATTTCCGGCCGGGCCGCGTATAGCGCCCGGCGAACCTGGGCCTTGGAGCGCACGTCCAGCTCGACCGGCTCCGCAGCTGCCAGGGGTCTTCGCGCGGTTGCGGTGCGCGGCAAGCGCCATGACGCCGCCGTGACTGTTGCGCCGCGCGCGACCAATCGCGCAACGAGATGTCGGCCGATGAACCCCCCGGCTCCCGTCACGAACACGCGCCGATTGCTCAGCGCTGCCGTTATGCTGACTCCTTTTCAAGAAAATCGTAGTACCAGTCGATCGTTTCGCGGAGCCCTTCTTGGAGCGAATACTGCGGGCGCCAACCGAGGCGCGTGTGCGCCAGCTCGCTGGAAAGATACTGGTCCTGGATTTCGTTGCGGGCGGTATTCTGAATGTCAGGCGTCAGTTCCGGCCAGCGTGAGAGCTTCACGATGGTTTGCACCATCTCGAGCGCTGCGACCGGCGCATCCTGTCCGAAGTTGTAGGCCCGGCCCCGG
>JBHHUI010000560.1:0-2820 GCA_046753805.1 Anaerolineales bacterium | reverse complement strand
GGCTCGCTTCGAGCAGACCACCACCTACCTTGCCAACCGCAATTGGCGCTCCGAATTCGCCGCCGTCGTTCGCGGCCGCCGACCAGCGTATTCCAATGGATGATTCGGGTATTTCGGGGTCCGGTTTCCGCATCGGGCCGCTGGTTACCAGCAACGATTTCAAAGCGGCAGAACGCCTGCAGCAGGCAGTGTGGACTGGCTCCGACGTCGAAGTCGTACCGTTACATCTGCTGCTCACAATTGGTCGGAACGGGGGCCTCGTGCTGGGTGTATGGGACGGCGACGCGCTGGTTGGGTACTTGCTCGGATTTCTCGGGACGGACCAGACCAGTTCCGAGAGTGTGGCCACAACGCGCCTGAAGCATTGCTCTCACCAACTCGGCGTACATCCAGACTACCGCGACCGGCGGATCGGCTACCGGCTGAAACTTGCCCAGCGCGAGGTAGTGCTGAAACAGGGTTTGCAGCTGGCTACCTGGACGTACGATCCGCTTGAAACGCGCAACGCAAACCTCAACCTGCGCCGCCTGGGCGGCATCGTTCGCGAATACAAACGCAATTATTACGGCGAAATGGAAGACGACCTGAACGCCGGCCTGCCAAGCGATCGCTTTCAGGTAGAGTGGTGGCTTGCCTCTCACCGCGTAAGGGAACGGGTGGAGGGTACGCGGCCGCCCGTATCGCTCGAACAGTACCGCTCTGCTGAATTACGGGTCGTTAATCCGTCGGCTGGTTGGGAGACGGGGTTGCTTCAACCTGGCTCGAAGTCGGTTGAGTTAGGCGACGCCATGCTCGCCCTCGTAGAAGTGCCGACGAACTTTCAGGAAATTAAATCAGCCGACCCGCAACTTGCGTTGAAATGGCGGCTGCATACGCGCGCGGTGTTCGAGGGCGTATTTACAGCAGGTTACATGCTGACCGATTTTGTCGTGGATAAGGAGAGCGAGACGGGTCCACGGGGGTTTTACGTGCTGTCTTTCAGTGAGGCGATTGCACAGTACGACGATACATTCGGCAAGAATTAGGAAACCGCATCTGTGAAAATTGACCAAATTGAAATCTTCCACATCGCCATGCCGCTGGTCGAGCCGTTTGAAACATCGTTCGGAACGGAGACTGAGCGTGAATGCCTGATCGTGGCGCTGTATTCAGACGGGCTGCGGGGGTGGGGTGAATCGCCGGTCTCGCGAAACCCCGGATACTCATACGAAACTTGCGGAACCGCCTGGCACGTTGCCGGTGAATTCATTGTCCCGACGCTTCTCGAGGCAGAGATCGAGTCGCCGGCGGATGTTGGGTCCCTGTTGCGGTCCATCCGCGGACACCCGATTGCGAAAGCTGGATTCGAGGCTGCGTTCTGGGATCTACAGGGAAAGGCAACTGGGCGGTCGCTGCGTGAGATGTTTGGCGGTGCTGTCGACCGGGTGGCAGTAGGCGTGTCCGTGGGGCTGCAGGAATCCCCGCCGGCGCTCGTCGCGCGCGTTGAGCGATATGTGGCAGCCGGTTATCGGCGCGTCAAGATCAAGATTAAGCCGGGCCGCGATGTGGAAGATGTCCGGGCCGTGCGCGGCGCTTTCCCGGACCTCCGGCTCCAGGTTGACGCGAATTCCGCCTATCGCTTGGATGCGAGTGAACCGATTAAGGCGCTCGACGATCTTGGGTTGCTGCTCATCGAACAACCTCTTTCTGAAGATGACATCGTGGACCATGCCAGGTTGCAGGAGGAACTGGCGACGGACCTTTGCCTGGATGAGAGTATTGTGTCCGCAGCGCATGCCCGCTGGGCGTTGGACGCAGTCGCGTGCCGCGTCATCAATATCAAGCCGTCTCGTGTGGGCGGTTTCAGCGAAGCGACTGCTATCCACGATTTGTGTGCTGAGCGCGATGTGCCGGTGTGGTGCGGAGGCATGCTTGAAACCGGGATCGGGCGGGCAGGCAATCTTGCACTCGCGACGCTGCCGAACTTCCGTTTGCCGGGCGACATATCCGCCACCGAGCGTTATTACACGGATGACATCATTACCGCCAAATTCACATTGAACGACGACAGTACCATCGACGTGCCCACCAGCCCGGGCGTCGGGGTTGAGGTGGACGAGGAACGTTTGCAGAGCGTCACCGTGCGTAGAGATTCATTCCGCACATACGTGCAGAAGGCGATTGGCTTCAGAGGCTGATGTACGCACCGAGAATTGGAGAATGGGATTTTCATTGACTCTTTTGGTTGCTTCTTGATATAATCAGCTTTCGTGCATCTAACTGTATACATAATAATATTTGTTCCTGGTCTGGGGCACCAGGATGTTGCGCTGCTACTGTGAGGTAACCAAATCATTCAATATGATGGCGACAAACCTAGAACAAAAATCTTACGCTCGTATCCCCGATACATACGGGCTTCCGGCGCTAATCGAGGTGCAGCTCGACTCGTTCAAGTGGTTTCGGAACGAGGGGCTGGCCGAACTATTCGATGAAATCTCGCCGATTGAATCTTTCAACGGCGGGATGCAGCTGTATTTTCCCAGCAACACGCCGGAAGCGAAAGAATTTAAACTGAAATACTGGTTCGAGAAACCAAAGTATACCCAGGAAGAATGTCTCGATCGGGATATCACCTACGCCGCGCCCCTATACACAAGTGTATTGTTGGCGGGCGAAGAAGTGCCGGAACCGATTGTGTCTGAGATTTTCCTTGGCGACTTCCCGCTGATGACAGAGAAGGGCACCTTTATCGTCAATGGCACGGAGCGCGTTGTCGTGTCGCAACTTATCCGGTCACCCGGCGTGTACTTCGAGGCGGATCGCGACCGCGCGACGGGG
>JBHHUI010000559.1:0-2832 GCA_046753805.1 Anaerolineales bacterium | reverse complement strand
TAGGGCTTGCGCAGGTCGTCGAAGGCCGACTGCCAGACTTCGTTGATGCGCCCGGTTGTGAGCCAGAATTCACCTTTGGCCGGATCAGGTGTGATGCGCTCAAAGAAGTCGCTGAACAATTCCCAAGGACTCTTGAGCAACAGCGCCTTGCCAGTTTGGGATTTGAAGTGCGTCAGCCACTTGGCATGTACCGTCGGGGTCTCCGGAGAGCCAAGTTCCAGCGTGGAGTCGTGCAGTCGGGTCGTGCCCACCATCTGGCTGCCTTCCCAGCGGATCGGGGTCTGAATGCCCTGCGTGCCGAGTTCGCGCAATAGATCGTGCCCCTTCTTGCCCTGCTGCCGCGCGTTCCACACCAGCACATTGTAGTCGAGCACGCCGCCGCGGCTGAAGCGCGCCGCCTCCTCAAATACGTCGTTGTCTTCCTCCCACTCGTAGCCGGGAAAGCCCATCTTCTGCGCGAAACGGCTGATCGCCCACCAGTCGGGCCGGGCTTCTCCGGGCGCGTCATAGAACTTCGAATACAGACGCAGGCGGCGCTCGCCATTGCAGCGCGCCGCGTCGTGTTCGCCCCAGGCGGCGGCTGGTAGCAGAATGTCCGCGAATTCGGTGCCGATCGGTTCTCGCTGATAAATGTCGGAATCCACCATTACAAGGCCGCCGCTGTCAACCCGGCGAATGAGCGTGTCGATGATATGCTGTTTGCCGGTGGATTTGATCTGGTGTGGGTTGCCAGAGGTCTGTTGACGAATGCTGCGCGCCAATTCCTGACTGGCGGCCATGGCCGCCGTCCACGTCGTACCGATCACCCACACGAAACTCAGGTTCCCGGCCGCAACCCAGCGGTCAAGGTCAAGCTCGATCTTGCGCCGACCGGGCAGCTTCTCGGGCGAACGCGCCCGGGGATACGAAGCCGCCCCGATCCAGCCGCGTTGGTGGCCGCCGAAGCGGCTGATTACACGTCCGGGACGATTTCCGGCTCCGCACAGCAAGCCCATGGCGGCGTACGAGGCCGTGTTGGAATAGTTGTTGCTCCAGTAATTGCCTTTTTCAAAGCCAAAACTGGCTTTGGGTCGTTCAGCCTGACCTGAGCTTACCGCAGAACCGCCGGTCAGCATCTCGGCCGCCTGTTGGATTTTCTCCGCTGGCACGCCGGTGACGCGCGACGCATTGTCCAACTCCGCCGGGCCATAGTCCAACAGCCACGCTTTGTAACCCTCAAAGTCGCTCGATAACTGGCCCCAGGTCGAGCGCCATTGCCAGGGTGTGTTGCGCGTACCGCGCCCCATGCCCGCGTTCACGTCCCAACTGCTGGCGATCCATTGCTTGACGAATTCCGCGTCCTCCCAGCCATTCTCCAGAATGATGCGGCTAATCGCCAGGTGCAGCAGCGTGTCCGTACCGGGGATCACCTGTAGAAACAGCCCACCATTGGTCTCGGCATAGGCCACACCCGCTGTGCGGCGCGGCAGCGCGTAGATCAATTTCGGCCCGCCCATCAACCACGAAGTGAAGATGATCGTCTTGGTCTCGAACGGGTCGGTGCCCGAGATGAACAACACATCTGCATCAGCCCAGTCCTGATAGCTGGCGCTGAAGGTGATGATGCCGCTATCGCTGACGCCGCCCGTGTCGGAGCCCATGCTGGGCTTGTCGTGCACAGCGAAGGCCGGCGTGCCGATGGACGCAAACGCTAGTTTTGTGATCGCGTAGGTATTCTCGAAGAATTCATAGGAGAAGGTCTTCATGCCCCACGCCGATTCGCCATAGTTCGCCAGCACGTGCTTGCTGACTGCTGCCATGACGTCCAGCGCCGTATCCCAGTCCACCGGCGTAAGCTTGCCGTCGACGCGTACCAGGGGGGATTGCAGGCGATCGCGCGTCGGCGTCTCGGCGTTGTAGCACTTGAGCGCCAGCGTGCCGCCTCGGATGGAATGGTTGCCGCCTCGGTTCACCACCTGCGACTCGAAATCGGCGACGACGACGGCGTGGTGCGGTTTGCCCTCCACGTTGACGACGTTGTGCTGATTGGGACTGATCCACGGGCCGAGCACATTGCCAGGAAAATCCGCGCCCAGCGCGTTCTCGCCCGCTCCCGGACCGCCCGCTTGCCCCACGGGCCAGGTGTAAACCTTGTAACCACAGCCCACTATGCAATAGTCGCAGGCCGTTGTGTGGACCGCGGCTTCGGGGGGAGGGAGCGGGATGTGGTCTTCTGGTACGTAGGCTGACATAGGTTTCTCCGAATGTGTCGAAGGTCTAACGTCGGATGTCCAACGTCATGTACATTGCATCCGGCGTAAGACTTTCGACAATGGACATTTGACGAATCATGCCGGCTCCACTTTGTTAACGTAATACCCGAATATCAACCCCTGTACCCCGACGGCATAAATATCTTCTCCGTCCGCCTCGAGGACGATCTGCGGCAGACCGAGCGTAGCGTGACCGCTGATGACCATGCCGTGCCGCGTCAGGTCGAATGTCGTCCAGTGCAGCGGACAAGGACCGGCGACGCCGATATCGCCGTGCACCTGACCCGCCAGCCGCCCACCCTGGTGCGTGCAGAAGCTGTTGAAAGCAACGACGCTTTGTCCAGGGCCAATGCCGCCGCCGGCCGGCCGGCCCAGATCGATCAGGAAATTGGCGGCGGCGGCATGCTCCCACGGATACTGGAACGCCACAGGCTCGCCCGGGGGCAGCGCGCTCAGTTGCCCGATTAATTGGCGGGGGTAATCGGCCCGCCGCGCGGACAGCGTCGCGGGCATGCCGGGTCTCAGCAAGACCGGCGGGAGCGTAAGGCCGATCACGGCTGCTCCCCCCAGCCGCAGGAAT
>JBHHUI010000558.1:0-2845 GCA_046753805.1 Anaerolineales bacterium | reverse complement strand
GATCCATCCCAACCCTAAGCAGTATGTAACGATCGTCGCGACGACGAGGATGATACCTTTTTTCGTCTGGCCAAGATACATCTGCCCGACGCCGCCCAAAATGAACAAGCTCAATAGCGCTGCGACCAGCTCATTTTTCGGGGGATCCGTTGGCTGGATTTGCTCGGTCGATTGAAACATGATGCCTCCTCTTGGTGGATACGCCTCCGGCGCAGATCGCCGTTTGGCCTTGTATTTGCGCCCAAGTGTAGCCCGTTACAGTCGTCGGCGCAAACCGATCTTCATCCGCAAGGGCCAGGACCGGGCGCATCCAAAACTTGGGGGAGCGCCTGCAAGCGGCTCCATGCGATCCAGGAATAGCACGAAGGGACACGAATTTGGCGCTCAGCCTTGCAAAACTAATCGCGTTCTTCGTGTCATTCGTAGATCCAAACACGAGTCCCCCAACTGGTAGATGCGCCTGCCGGGACCTCCAGGGTTCACCAACGCGCGCCCGCGAATATTCACAGGAGCACATCACGGGTTCCTGACCACCTGCAGCCAGTTCTCGGCGCCCCACCCGTTCTTGGTGGCGTCGGCCTGCGCCACAAGGTACCACCAGACAAAGCCGTTGGCCTCGCGCGGACCATCCTGAACCTGCAGCACCTCAAATTCCAACGCGAAATAATTGACGTCCGTACTCAAACCCGGCTCCAGCCGCAGGCGCAGCGGATCGCCGCCTGTGTTGGCGACTTGCACAAGCGCCCCGATCTGGATCACCCCCTCGGCCTGAGGCGGGGGTATGGTGGGTGTTTGCTCCACGGTGGGGGCGGCGACCAATACCAGCGTCGCGGTTGGTTCCGCCGGAGCGGCCGGCGTGAGCACGACAAATACGGCGCTGGGCGTGGCCTGCGGCTCGACGGTCGGGCGCGTCACGACGACGATCGCCCAGAGCGCAGCACAAGTCGCGGCGAACAACCCACTGACGAGCAGGAGAACCCAGACTGGAATTGCAAGGGATGAGAGCGACGCACGGGGCGGCTGGCCGGATGACATCGGTCGTCCCATGGGACTGGTTACCGAGTCGACTTTACGATCAGCAGCGTAATATCATCAGCCGCTGCAGCCGACCCCCGATACTTCATCACGTCGTCGAAGACGGCCGTGCAGACCTCGGCAGCGGTTTGGCTGCGCCGGTCGCACACCAGGTTGCGCAGCCGCTCGGTCCCATAGGGTAGCTCCTCGGCGTCGACCGCATCGGGGACGCCGTCGCTGTAGACGACGAGCAGGTCGCCAGCGCCCACCTCGATTTCGCGCTCTTCCAACTCAAGCTCCTCGATCATGCCGATGAAGCGGCCGGCTGCGTCCAGTTCCACCGGGTCGCCGCCGGCGGCGGGCACCAGCAGCGGCAGGTCTTGCCCGGCGCGCACATAACACAGGCGACCGCTGGGCGCATGCAATACGCCATAGAATGCCGTCACGAACATTTCCTGATTGGTCGAGACCTGGAAGATCGCTTCATGCACGGCGAGGGTAGTCTCTGCCGGCGACAGGCGGCGCTTCGATTCGGAGTGGAACAGCGCCCGTGTGACGCCCATAAAGAGTGCGGCGTGAACCGACTTATCGGACACGTCGGCCAGCAGCAAGCCCACATGCTCGTCATCCAACTGCATCACGTCGAAGAGATCGCCGCCGACGACTCGCGCCGGCACGTTCTTCCCCGCAAATGACCAACCCTCCACATCGGGGAAGGTGTCCGGCAGCAAACTGCGCTGCACCTCGCCCGCGATCTCCAACTCGCGCTCAAGGCGCTCTTTCGCCACGAGTTCATCCTGGGCTTCCTTCAGGTCGCGGTAGGCCTGTTCCAATTCGAGGTTCTTACGAGACAGATCTGCAATGGCGGCCTGATCGCTCGAACGCAGATTCGCCGTCAGTTCGCGCAGGACCGCAAACGCCACAGAGGCATTGTCCTCCAGCATTTCATCAAACAATTGCTCGGAGATTTCGATGACCGTGGTTTCGGTCGCGGTCTTGACGGTAGCGGTGCGCGGTTTGTTCTCGATCAGCGCCATTTCGCCGAAGAATTGTCCGGCGACGCGCTCGGCGAGTAGCCGGTCGCCGCCGTCCGGCATGCGAGCCGTTATCAGGGCGCGCCCGTCGAGGACGATGTAGAACGTATGCTCGACGCGTCCTTCATAAGTCAGAATGGTATCCGGCGGATAGGTGTGGATTTCGACATCTTCCAAAAGCGCGCTGAGCTCGACCTCGCCGAGACCCGGAAAGGCCGCGCGCAGCGCGCCGGCCACACGCACATCACCGGCGGCGTTATCTTGAGCCATTGCGATCCTTAAGCCAGCCTTGCAACCGGCGCGGCTGCCAGGCATTGATGACGAGGTCCGGTCCTGCCCAGGCGCGCCGGGCTGTGGCCACGCCATACTCGCACCGCCCCACATGATCGGGATGATGGGCGTCGGTATTGATGCTCAACGGGATGCCCATCTCGCTCGCACGGCGCGCGTAGACATCGTTCAGATCCAACCGTTTGTAATTCGCGTTAATTTCCATAGCAACGCCGCTGTTGGCAGCGGCCGAGAATACGGCGTCCAGGTCCAGGTCGGCCGGCTCGCGGTCGGGAATGAGCCGACCCGTCGGGTGACCGATTATATCAACGTGCGGGTTGGTAACGGCGTTCAGCATCCGCTCCGTTACTTTCTCCCGGGGCTGGCGCAGACTCACATGCAAGGACGCGATCACAATGTCGAGCTCCGCCAGCACTTCGTCGGGATAATCCAATTGACCGTCGGCCCTGATCTCCACTTCCACGCCTTGCAGGATTCGGAGCGACTTTCCAAACTCCGCGCGAGCG
>JBHHUI010000557.1:0-2855 GCA_046753805.1 Anaerolineales bacterium | reverse complement strand
TTTCCGGGTTCGCCCGTCCAAATTAGAAGTCGGTCAGTTTGCTCATGAACCAGCGCGCCGAGTCGACTTCGCTGACCTCGGCGGCTAGCGCGCCCGCCGTAGGGTAGCGGTCGGCCGGATCGGGCGCCATCGCGCGCGCAACGATGTCCTGCCAGCCCGGTTTGAGGTCGGCCTGCAGCGCCCGCAAGTCCGGGGCCGGGGCGTTTGGCCCCATCGGGTCTTCCGGCGCGTGGCCGGTTAGCGCCCGGAATATCGTCGCGCCCAGCGCGTAAACATCCGTGCGGCCATCCAGTTCCGCGTCCGCGATTTGCTCCGGACTCATGAACCCCGGCGTCCCGGCGCGTTCTTTGCCCAACTCCTCGCGCGCGCGGCGCAGGTTCGTCGCCAGGCCGAAGTCTGCGAGAAAGGCTTCGCCGTAGTTGTCGAACAGGATGTTGGAAGGCTTCACGTCGCGGTGAACGATTCCCCGCGCGTGTGCGGCGTCGAGACCCGCCGCCACCCGTGCGACGATGGTCGCGAGTTCGCCGGTTGCCAGCGAGCTGCTGCGCAGTCGGTCCTGCAGCGAGCCGCCCGACATGTAACGCATGACGATGAAGGGCTGTACGCGGTGCATGCCCGCGTCAAATAGCGGCACAATGCTCGGATGTTCCAGCCCGGCGATGAACATTGCTTCGCGCTTGAACTGCTGCTCGAACATGGCGTCGCCGGTCAACCGGTACGCCATCACTTTGATGGCTACCTTGCGCTTCATGAACGGGTCGCGCGCGAGGAAAACAGTCGCCATGCCGCCCTGTCCGAGTTCGTCGTCGGCGTCAAACTCGTAGCGGCCGAGTGTGGATGTTGCCATGCGGATTCGCCCGTGTGCGGATTACGTCACGAGTATTGCGGCCGGGGAGGGAATGGGACGCGGATGAACGCAGATTCACGCGGTTCAGAACCCAAATGAATCTGATCTGCGTTCATCCTTTAAATCAGCGTAAATCCGCGTTCTAACCTGCTAATTGAGCCTTTCAAAGATCCCCGCAGCGCCCTGACCGCCGCCGATGCACATTGTCACCATGCCATAGCGGGACTCGCGGCGACGCATCTCGTGCAGCAGTTGCACGGTTAGTTTCGCGCCTGTCGCCCCCAGGGGGTGCCCGAGTGCGATGGCGCCGCCGTTGACGTTGGTCTTTTCGAGGTCAAAGCCCAACTCGCGGATGACGGCGACCGCTTGCGCCGCAAAGGCTTCGTTCAATTCAATCAGGTCGATATCGGCGAGCGTCAGCCCGGCGCGGGCGAGCGCCTTTGGCGCCGCCTTTACCGGCCCGATCCCCATAATCTCAGGCGGCACACCGGCCACGCCATACGAGACGAAACGCAGGATGGGCGTCAGCCCGAGCGCTTCGGCTTTCTCGCGTTCCATCACCAGCACCATGGCGGCCCCGTCGGAGAGCGGCGAGGAATTGCCCGCCGTGACCGTGCCGCCCTCTTTGAAGACCGGCCGCAGTTTCGCCAGGCGCTCCAGCGTGGTGTTGGGGCGCACGTGCTCGTCGCGGTCAAACACAAAGGGCTTGCGGTTTTGTGTTCCGTTCGGGCCGGGCGTCACTTCTTCAAATTCCACGGGCACAATCTCTTCTGCGAAGACGCCGCTCTCCACCGCCGCGGTCGCGCGCTGGTGGCTGCGCAAAGAAAATTCGTCCTGCGCGTGCCGCGACACTTCGAACTCATCGGCCACGCGCTCCGCCGTGAGGCCCATGCTCATATAGACCTCCGGTTGGTTGGCCGCCATGTACGCGTCCGGCGAAATTCGAAAGCCCGTCATCGGAACCAGGCTCATCGTCTCGACGCCCCCGGCCAGCACGACATCGGCGCCGCCGGCGATGATGCGCTCGCTGGCCTGCGCGATGGTCTGCAGCCCGGAGGAGCAAAAGCGGTTGACGGTGGCGGCCGGCACAGAGTCCGGCAGCCCGGCGTGCAGCGCGATGACGCGCGCGGTGTTCAGGCCTTGCGCGCCTTCCGGCATGGCGCAGCCCAGGATCACGTCGTCGATCTCGTGCGGATCAAGCCGGTCCTCCACCCGACGCATGATCTCCCGGATGGCGGCGGCGGCCATTTCGTCCGAGCGCTGGTGCGCCGTCTGGCCGCGCTTGGCCTTGCCCACGGCCGTCCGTACTGCTTCGACGATGACTGCTTCTCGCATTGTGTACTCCCTTTGCCAGCTACCAATTACTGACTCCACTAAAATATCAGCAGATGAAGCGGACCGCGTCCAGGCGCCGCGACTGGGTGGAGCAGATTTTGCAAATATCTGCCGGCAAAACCCGATTTATCCGTTCCATCTGCTCAATCTGCTGACTTACTGACTGACATCTTGCAATTTGTAATTGAACTCATTGAAGCTTCTTAAAAGGCGGCATCTTTGCCCTCGCCCCGCCCGTCGCTGCCGCGGACTCCCCCTCTCCCGCATCGGGAGAGGTTGGGGGGTGAGGGCGGCAATCAGTTCCGCAGCGGCTTCCCCGTCTGGAGCGTGTGCATGATCCGCTCAGTCGTCTTGGGTTCCTGGATCAATTCTACCAACGCCGCCCGTTCCAGGTCGAGGATATACTGCTCGTCCACCCAGGTCGGTCCGGACAGGTCGCCGCCGCACAACACCCAGCCTAATTTTTCGCCGATCAGGCGGTCGTGGTCTGTAATGTACTGCCCATCGCGCAGCTGGAACAAGCTCAGCCGCACCGCCGAGAGCAGGTCGCGCCCGCCGGCGTAAATTTTTTCGCGCACCGGCGCGCGATAGCCCGCGTCCGCCAGATGCAGTGCTTCCCGTTTGGCCTCGCCGAGTAGTTGGTCGCGGTCCATCACGATTCGATCCCCGGCCT
>JBHHUI010000556.1:0-2856 GCA_046753805.1 Anaerolineales bacterium | reverse complement strand
CGATGCTGAGACGGCCATCGTAGTGCTGTCGTCCACGGCGGGGATAGTCCGAGGCGTAGTCGATGCGTTGCGGGCGGAGGGTCGCAAAGTGGGGCTGCTGCGTCCGCGCGTGTTCCGTCCCTTCCCCGCCCGCGAGATCGTCGAATACTTGCAGAACTTGCGCGCGGTTGCCGTGATGGACCGCGCGCTTTCACCCGGCGCGCCGGCCGGGCCAATGTTCGCTGACGTCCGGGCGGCGCTTTACGAGCACGAGACGCGCCCGCGCGTATTGGGCCGCGCATACGGATTGGGCGGGCGCGCCATCACCGAGCGTGAAATCCGCGCCCTGTATGACGAACTGGACGACGAAGCGGCGCTGACGTTTCAACTCGTCGGCGTGCGGGAGTAGGGCCAATGCCAAGTAAAGCACTACTGCAAATCGCCGCTCGCGAAGAGGGCGTGGCGAGCGGGCATCGTCTGTGCAGCGGCTGCGGCGCGGGCGTGATCATCCGTCAGATGCTCAGCGCTTCCGACTATCCTGTTGTCGTGGCCAACGCCACCGGCTGTGTGGAAGTATGCACGAGCGTGTATCCATACACTGCCTGGCGCGTGCCGTGGATTCACAACGGATTCGAGAATGCAGCCGCAACCATCAGCGGGGTGGAGGCGGCCTACCGGGTACTGGAACGTCGGGGGGAGACGCCGCCGCGTGCGAAAGCCGACAAGCCGGTCAAGTTCATCGCGCTGGGCGGCGATGGCGGCACGTACGACATCGGCCTGCAATCACTCTCGGGCGCGCTCGAGCGCGGGCATGACTTCCTTTATATCTGCTACGACAACGGCGCGTACATGAACACCGGCATTCAGCGTTCTTCAGCCTCGCCATTCGGCGCCAGCACCACCACCAGCCCGGCTGGCATGGTTATTCAGGGCAAACAGGAGGAACGCAAAGACCTGACGGCCATTGCCGCCGCGCATAACATCCCTTACGTGGCTACGGCCTCGCCGGGCTACTTCATGGACTTTACGCGGAAAGTGGAGAAAGCGCTGGAAATCGAAGGACCGGCGTTTGTCAACGTGTTGTCGGTGTGCCCGCTGGGCTGGAAGTCCGAACCCGACGAGTCGCAGATTCTCGCCCGGCTGGGCGTTGAGACGTGCATCTGGCCGCTATTCGAGATTGTGGGGGGCCGGTTCCGGCTGACCTTTCGACCCAACGTCAAGCGGCCCGTGACCGAGTACCTCAAACGGCAAGGGCGCTTCAAGCATCTGTTCAAATCCGGCAACGAAGAACTGCTGGAGCACATCCAGGCGCGAGTCGATGCCGATTGGGCCCGACTGCTCGCGCGCGAGAAACAGGAGAAAATCGAAGCGTAGAGCGTGGACGGGAAGCGTGAAGTGATTCTCACATCGCATCACGCTTCCCGTTCCACAGCCCACGAGACAAGCTATGACCACCATTCGCTCCATGTCTGGCAACCACGTCATCGCAGAGGCAGCCATTGCGGCCGGATGCCGCTTCTTTGCCGGTTATCCCATTACGCCGTCATCGGAGGTTGCGGCGGCAATGGCGCGGGAGTTGCCCCGGGTTGGGGGAGTCTTCTTGCAGCTCGAAGACGAAATCGCGGCAATGGGCGCAATCATTGGGGCCGGCCTGACGGGAGCGAAAGTGATGACGGCGACTTCCGGCCCCGGCTTCTCACTCAAACAGGAGAACCTTGGTTTTGCCTGTATGGCCGAAGTGCCGTGTGTGGTCGTCAATGTGATGCGCGGTGGACCTTCCACCGGCCTGCCAACGCTTCCGGCGCAGGGCGACGTGATGCAGGCGCGTTGGGGCACGCACGGCGATCATCCCATCATCGCGCTTTATCCGGCCGACCTGACGGAAATGTACCACCAGACGGTGCGGGCGTTCAATCTGGCTGAGAAATATCGCACGCCGGTCATCTTGCTTTCGGATGAGTTGCTCGGGCACATGAGCGAGCGGGTGGAGATTCCGGATACTGTTTCGACCGTGGAGCGGCGGCGGCCGGAAGTACCGCCGGCGGAATACCGGCCCTACGACGTACACGCAGCGATTGTGCCGCCGATGGCGGACTTCTTTACCGGCTATCGCTATCATGTTACCGGGCTTACCCACGACGAGACCGGTTTCCCCACCGAGGACCCTGACCTGGCCGAGGCGCAGCTGCGCCGCCTGATGCGCAAGATTTCCGCCAACGAGGCTGACATTCTCGCCTGGGAAGAAGACGGCCTCGAAGACGCCGACGTGGTCATTTTCGCCTACGGCGTGGCGGCGCGCTTGGCTCGAGCGGCGATTGCGGAGCTGCGCGCCGCCGGCGTTAAGGTCGCGCTGTTCCGGCCGGTGACGATCTGGCCCTTCCCGGGCGCTGCCCTCCAACAAGCTGTCGCCGGCGCGCGCGCGCTGTTCGTCGTGGAGTTGAATATGGGCCAGATGGTGCGCGAGGTCGAGCGGGTGATCCACGACATACCCATCGTGGGCATCCACAAGGCCTCCGGCCAGCCGATCGCTCCCTCCGAGATTGTGTTCGCCGTCCAGGGCTGGATCGAACAGCCGGTGGTCGAACATGCGCGCATGCTCTCCAGGCTGAGCGTCTAGCGGAGATTCCCATGTCATTCGATTACCAAGCCTATCTCCGGAATGACCGCCTCCCTACCCAGTGGTGCTCGGGTTGCGGGTTGGGCAACCTCATGAAAGCCATGGTGCGCGCGCTGGCCGAGAATGACATCGGCCAGGACGACGTCTCGATCGTGTCCGGCATTGGATGCTCCGGGCGCATGTCGTCGTACATCGACTGCAACACCGTCCACACGCCGCATGGCCGCGCGCTCCCGTTTGCCACCGGCATCAAGACGGCG
>JBHHUI010000555.1:0-2859 GCA_046753805.1 Anaerolineales bacterium | reverse complement strand
GGAACGCCTGGCTGCGCGGCAATGCGCAGGTCCTCGCGGAACAAGGCCTCGAACGGGGCCGCGACGCGCTGCTGCAGCGCTTCGACCGGGAGGTGCGCCCCCAGTTGGCGGGCATCGGACTGGATGCGGCGGCTGTAAACACCCTGCGCGGGCAGATCGAACAGGGCTTGCTGCAGCTCACGGGCCATTTGCATCTGGATGCGATGACGCAGTTGCTTGAGGGCGTTGAGCTCCGCCGCTACCAAATCCAAAGTCCGCTGCGCAAACTGTGGCGGCGGCTGCGCAATTCCAGTTTTCCATGGTAGTTGTACTTCGTGCAATCTAATGTGCGCGTCGGCAAGCTGTTGGATGGGCTTGAACGACTCTGGAATTATCTGCTTGGTCGCACGCCGGAAAGCGGCGACCTCAACGCACCCCAGCCGGTCGAAGCGCTCACGCCCACCAACGTGGCCCGCCGGCTGCTCGAGCTTGATAGTTTCCACAAAGACGAGGAGGCGTCGCGGTTGCGCGTGCTGCGGCTCATCTCCGCCGTAGTGGGTATTTACCTGGCATATCTGTTGCAAGTTAACGCCGTGGATATTCTTGCCGGAGCGACGGAGTCCTTCCAGAGCCTGGCGCGCATCAATGAGGTCGTCAACACGCAGTTGGTGCTGCACTGGCTTAATCCGCCTTTGCTGCTCAAACTGTTTCCCGGCCGGGTGTTTGTGCAGGTCGGGGCCGGTATGGAGCTGAACGCCGGCATTCTGCTCAGTGGCCTGGCCGCCAGCGCTGGGTCGGCCTTCTGGCACGACCAATTGGAGCGATTGCAAGTTGCCAAGAAAGCCGCCACGCAGGTTCAGAAAGCGGTGGAGACAGTGCGGGGTATACAGAACGCGTGAGCAAGTCTGGCCGGGATTTGATTGAAGAATACGAGCCGGTGCTGCGTTTCGCCTGCGGCGAGCGGTTCTTTCCCATGGCGGTGGAGGACTACGTTGCGAAATGCGACCTGCTGGAACACCGTTCTCGCCGCCCGGACAGGCTGGCGAAAGAGTGGAAAGCAAAGCCACCTCCAGAAAAACTGGCGGCGCTCGCCGACCTCTCGAGCCAACACTACCTGCGGATCGAGCGCTCGTATCCCCTTGCGCTGCCAATCACGTATGCAGTAATCTTTACGCTGGTGCTCGCCGCCGCGCTGATCTTCGGCAGCGCTACGACTGTCCGGTATGTCGTGCTATTCGGCGTGTTGATCGGGGCGCTTGGCTGGGCAGTCAACTCTCGCCATCGCATCTTTGTCCTGCTGCTCGCGCCAGCGGCTTACTGGGCTGCGATCTATTTTTGGCGGCTGGGCGCAGACTTCGTAGGCCCGTGGGCCAGCGCGGGACTGATAGCGCTGCAGCTCGGTCTTATCGTAAGCCCCTTCATCGGCTGGCGTATTTTTGGCGTGTTCCTGTTCTTGGGCGGCGCGGGCTGCGGCTACGCCGCGTGGGCGATCTACGGCGGCTACGGACTGTGGCCGGCCCTGTGGGTCATACCGGCGCAGCTCGTCGGTTCGCTGTTCCTCGCTGTGATGGCGCGTCTCGTGATCCGCTTCGCGCCGGGATTCCTCTTTAGCGTTTTCTCCAAGGCAACCAGTGACGCGGCTGAGAGCGCAGATAAGCTGTTTGGCGACGGGCGGCCGCCCACGTATTACGCCCGCGTCGTCCGCAAAGGGGGCTGGACGGTGCTGCAGTACTTCTATTTCTATGCCTTCAACGACTATCGCCGCACGGCCGAGGGATTGAATCAGCACGAGGCCGACTGGGAAATGGTAGCCGTGTTTCTTGAAGGCGAAGCGCCGCGCGGGTTGGCCTTTTCCGCACACCATCAGGGGACGTATTGCGACTGGAGTACCCAGGTGCGCAAGGCGACCCAAGGTGGGCGCGAGACGAACCACCCCATCATCTATGTCGCGCTCGGCTCGCACGCCAACTACCCCGCTCCCAGTGCGCGTGATGTAGCGCTCGATGAGGTGCTGCACGGCGCCCGCTTCGAACGTTTCCAGAATCTGGTCGCTCGCTTGCTTGTCGCACTCATCGAGCTGGACGAACACATCCGCGCGAATCTGCGTAAGACCATGGAGCGGCCCGACCCACGTGGCCGCCGCTACGAGTATCAACCCTTTGTACCGCGCGATTACGCTACTGGTGACGGCGTCCGCATCGGCTTCGCGGTTAGTGAAGATGACCTCGCCCGTGAAGCAGTGCTGCAGCGCGCTGACTACATCAACAATGACGAATTGCCCGACACGTGCGCCCCCGAACGGCTGGCGTGGAAGACCAACGAACCGCTCTCCGATCCACTGCCGCCGTGGGTGGAATACAAAGGGCTGTGGGGCATCCGCAGCGCGCTGGTCAACGAGTCAGGGCCACCCGGCCCAAAGTGGGACCGGGTTCCGAAGGGCGCGGCTCAACCGGAGGAACGCATCCGCTGGAAAGACCCGCTCGCATGGAAGCATAGTCTGGAAGGCGACCACTGACATGCCCATCATCCTCGTGCCCGGCATTAAAGCCAGTAAATTGATCGACACGTATCCGACCGGGTACGAAGTGCGCTGGAGCGCGGAAGATATCGCATTCGGCGACCTGTTCGAAAGCCCTTTGGACTTCGAATTGCTTGAAGGCCGCTACGATTCTGGCCGGCACCTGTTCCGCGAGTACGAAGTCATCGCCTACCCGTACGGGCGACTGATTCACTTTCTGCGGCGCGAGGTGGACCCGCAAACGTATGTCTTCACCTACGATTGGCGGAAGCGTATCGAAGACAGCGCCCACAAGTTGAATGAACTGATCGAGGAAGTGCTCGGTAAGGCTGAGGGAGTAATCAAAGAGGCTGAGGTGGCTG
>JBHHUI010000554.1:0-2862 GCA_046753805.1 Anaerolineales bacterium | reverse complement strand
GGAAGCCCAGGATGCAGCGCAAGAGGCGTTCTTGCGGGCGTATACCCGGTTGAACAGCTATAACCCGGAGCGACCTTTCAAGACCTGGCTTTTCTCAATTGCCTCGCACCACTGCATCGACCGCCTGCGGAAACGCCGTATCGTGTGGTTGTCATTGGACGGGGCGCTGCCTCCGCACCCGGCGCTGTCGGACGGTCGTCCCGGGCCGGAAGAAGCAGTCGTGCGCACGGAGAGGCGAGAGTTGATACGGCAATTGCTCGGGCGTCTGAAGCCGAAAGACCGGCTGATGATTATTTTAAGGTACTGGTACGATCATTCTTATGAGGAAATCGCGGATGAAACTGGCGCGACCGTGAGCGCGGTGAAGAGTCGCTTGCACCGGGCGCGCAATGTGCTGGCAGCTGCACTCGGCGAGCCAAGCACGACCACGCCGCCCGCAGTCCTCGTGGAGAGTTGAACATGAATTGCCGAATGTACAGGGAAATGCTTGACAATTCCATGGCTGGCCGAGGGGACAACTTCCTGTTAGACGAAATGGAAGCGCACAGTAGCGTGTGCGCCGCCTGCACAGAGTACCGAGTATCCATAGAACGCCTCACGCAATTGATTGCAGCCGACGAGCCGCTGCCGGCGCCGGCAGACCTGCGTGCAAATGTGCTGTCCGGCATTGAGGCTGCAGCTTCCCGGCAACGTCGCCGCCGGCGCCGGATATTGATCGCGATCGCAACTGCCAGTTTCGTAGCGGCGATGCTGGTTCCCGTTGGCGCCGTCGTTGGACTTGGACTGTTGATCGCCGCCTCGCCCGCAGCGGGCGCCGGGCTGGTAGAGGCCTTGTACAACCTGACGGCGTTCTTCCTGAACATCGGTGGGGGCCTGTGGACCGCCGCCGGCGCGCTGCTGGCATGGCTGGCTACGCAGCCGTTGTTGCCGGGAGGTATGGTGGCCGGTGCGGCGCTGGGCCTGCTGTGGATTTATCTCGTGCGTCACCTGAGTGTGACCCCGCACGCGAAGGTGGTGACATTATGAAGAGCTCTCTCGCAGGATTGACAATCGCGCTGCTGCTTACGCTCGTCGTTGTTCCGTCGGCGTGGGCGAGTGGCAGCTACGATGATCGGGTCATCTTTGGCGGCAACTTCACGCTGGAAGACGGCGAGACCATCGACGGCGACCTGGTTGTTTTCGGCGGTAACGCTGTGGTGGAGGAGGGGGCGACTGTAACGGGCGACATCGTCATCTTTGGCGGAGCCATCGACATTGGCGGGCAAGTAAACGGCTCCATCGTGATTTTCGGCGGGAGCGGCTTGCTTGAAGACACTGCGGAAATCGATGGCGACCTGGTCACCATCGGCGGGGGGATTTCAAAGGCAACGGGGGCCGTCGTGCATGGCGGCGAATCGTATGGGTATCCGACCGCACCAGATAGCGACTTTGTCCGCGACCCCGCACGGGCTGTGACGCGCTCCCGTGTCAGCGGAATGTTTGGCGATGTCTTCGACGCACTGGTGTGGTCTGTTGGGCTGGGCTTGATGGCGTTGCTGGCATTCCTGTTTATCCCGGAACAGCTTAACCGCGTCGCGCATGCAACCACAGTGCGCCCACTCGCCGCCGGCGGGTTGGGCATCGTAACGATCATCTTGGCTCCCCTCGTGGCGTTCGTTCTTACAATCACTGTCATCTTCATTCCACTGACCGTCCTGGGCATGATCGTCTTTGGGATCGCGCTATTGTTTAGTTGGCTGGCAATTGGCTCGCTCGTGGGCCAACGCATGCTCGCAGCCAGTGTTGTGCGCGGGACCAGCCCGGCGGTAGCCGCCGCAATTGGTGTGTTCGTGCTGACGCTTGTCTTCCGAATATTGCAGCTGGCGCCGGGATTCGGTTTCCTGTTTACGGCCTTTGGCGGGTTGGTGTTGAGCGCCGGGTTAGGCGCTGTCATCATGACACGCTTCGGCTCGCGCAGTTATGCGGCGCAGGCAGCTATCGCCGAATCCGCCAGCATAAGTGCAACGGAATCAACCCCAATTGACTCCGACGATGAACCATCCTCCTAACGGAGCAACATCCACAACCTGGAAATGATCTCATGAATGTAAACACCAAATCGCAGCTCCGCCGCGCCCGAAAAGGACGCATGATCGCAGGGGTAGCGCGCGGGCTTGCGAATTTCTTCGGCATTGGCGTGTTCTGGTTTCGACTTGCGCTGCTCATCGCCCTGATTCCGGGCGGCGTGCCGGGGATTGGACTGTACGTCTTGCTCTGGCTGGTGATTCCGATAGAACAACGCTAAATATCCTCGAAGAATCTGCGCGAGCGAAAGACGGATGCTATCCCGCAGCAGTCTCTGGGGCATCTGTCTACTTCTGTCAATTTGTCATAAAATACTTGACACACCGACACATGTGTTCTAAAATAGAACGAACGTTCTATTCATGGAGCACGTCGGGTGTCCACTGTTTCCCACAATTATCTCAATTTTCAGGCCGATCAGATTGAGGCCGTACTAGCATCGCACCGGGTACAAGCGCGAGTCAACGGTGGCGCCGTGTCGCCGCGCTGGATGCGCTTTCACATCTCCACCGCCCCCGGCGCGCGCGTCAGCGTCGTGCGAAACCTCAGCGAAGAACTCGCGCTGGCGCTTGGCGCAGATGATGTGCGCGTGGCGCGTGAGGGCGGTACGCTCGCCGTGGAAGTTCCGCGTCCCGATGCGGAGCCGGTACATCTGGTTGGCATGCTCCGGCGGTTGAAATACATCCCCGCTATCACAGCTTGCCTGGGGTTGGCCGAGGACGGACGGCCATTGCTGATCCGACTGCCCTCACCCGACGTAGCCCACGTTTTGATCGCAGGCGCAACCGGCTCCGGCAA
>JBHHUI010000553.1:0-2873 GCA_046753805.1 Anaerolineales bacterium | reverse complement strand
AGTTCGCTCCTGAGTCGTGGGCTTGCAGCGGATACCGCGATCACGTAAGGCACATCCTCCGCCGGCGTATGGAGCCACGCGAGTGGGTCAGCGGCGATGAATTCAAAGACCGCAATTGAATCGCCGAGCGCCCCGGCCGCCTGGCCATCCGTCACGGATTGCAGCGTGGCCGCAGCGGTATCGTAACGCGCGATGGTCAGTCCCGCCACGCGCCGCGCCCAACGCCGCGCGATCACATCGCCCTGCGAACCGTGCTCCACCGCAATCGTCCGGCCCTGCGCCCAGCGCGCCAGATCGGCCGGCCAGGAGCCGTTGGCTGCCGCCGCCACCAGCTGCGTTCCGGCATTGAAATAAGGGCGGGTGAAATGAGCCTCATGCAGCCGGTCTGGCCGCTCCACAAGCGCGGAGACGACGGCGTCGGCGCGGCCCACCCCCAGCGACGCGAGCAGTGCATCGTAACTGCTCAACTCGAACTCGGCGCGCAGGTCGAGGCGGCGCGCGACTTCGCGGGCAAGATCGATATCAAAGCCGACGTACTCGCCGTCAACATCCAGCGCCGTAAACGGAGGAAAGGTCGCATCGGTTGCAAAAACAATCACGCCGGTGGCTTGCACACGCTCCCAGGCGGTATCTCGTTCTGGATTCACGACTGTCACAGCGGCCAGAATCAAAACCATAACGATCAGCGCGACTGACAGTGCTCGTCGCCAATGCTGAATTCGGAATGCAGATTGCGAAACAGGATTCATCCGGCCGACTTCGTTATTGCGCTGCCCGCCGCGCCCACGCCTGCACGGCATAATAAATCGGTTTCGGCTCGAAATCGTCCGCGACCAGCGTGTAATTGTCGTAGTACCCGTACGTGGGGGTGGGATAGCGGAAGGCCCACAGGCAGACCACGCGCGCCCAGGGCCAGGAGTCTTCAGCGATGCGGAAAGCATCCAGGGAGTATTCAATGCGCTGCGTGGGTGAGACAGCAAAAGCCCAGCGCGGCGAGTCGTTCCAACCGGCCTCGGTAACATAAACGGGCTTGTCCGCATCGCCGTAGGCGACCATGAGTTCGCGTTGCAGCTCGGCGTAGCGGTAATTCAGTTCGTCGGAAGCGGGCGGCGCAGCGGCGGGCGCGCCCAGGCCGTAGCTATGAATGGCAAGACCGTCACTCGCACCGGCCAGGCCGGCCGCGTACATCGCCGAAAGGTAGTCCAGCGCATTCATCCCGGCCGCCGAGCCGGCCGGCTCCAGCGTGGGCGCAAGCGCGCCGGCCAGCACGAGCACCTCCGGATCGGAATGCCGAATGGCCGCCCGCGACTGCTGCAGCAGTTCGACGTACGCAGCCGGGTCCACGCTCCGAAAGCCCCACTCCAACGAAAGGTTTGGCTCGTTCCAGATGACGATGGCTTCGATCCGCCCCCGGTAGCGCGCGGCGAAGTCGCCGGCGAAGCGCGCGAAATCCGGGAAGCGCGCTGCCGTCAGATGAGTGTCGGTTGGCGGCGGCGCGCCGTCCGGCACGCGCGGGCGCGCCCAGGCGGGCACCAGCCCAACACGCGCGACCACCCGCAATCCCTGCGCCCGGGCATGTTCAATCACCAGGTCGGAGTGTTGCCAATCGTACCGGCCTTCGTCCGCTTCGACGTAGGCCCACGGGAAGTATTCCACAATGGTCGACGCGCCCATCTCGCGCACCATTTGTAGCGTGCGTTGAATCTTCCAGGGTTCCACTTCGTCGGTCAGGCGCGTGTGCGCGCACACCAGCGGATGCGCCGTATCCACCACTTGCAGCGGCCCCGGGACCACCCGCGGCCCGGGACTCCGCAGCGTCACCAGCACGACGAGCAGCAGCGCCGGGCGCCATGCACGCGGTACAATGGCGCGGACGCTCAGCCCGAATGATCGCAAGCGGCTGCTAGTAAACATTTCTGCGCGCGGGCCGCGCGCGTCCTTCCATCAGATACAATCCTGCCATGCTCAAATCTGCGCTCCCGGCCCTTGCGGCGCTTGTGCTCGCGGCGTGCGCCTCAACGGAAACCCCCACCCCGACGGACGCCCCCACCCCGCTGCCATTTGGGACCGTGCAGGTGCAGGACACGACTGCGCTGCCCACTGCGGCGACCACGCCGACGCCGCGCCCGGCGGTCTGCGTTTTCCCGGTTGTTGTGGACGAAGGCGGACGCATCGAAGAAGCGACCGTGTACCGCTTTGAATGGGTGCAGGGAGTTGAGAGCCTCACACTGGAAACACGCGGCGGCGCACTGGAGATTACCGGACCGATTACACTGCCGGCTGGCGAGCGGGAGCTAGTCATTGTACACCGCGCCGAATTGCCCGACCGGATAGCGATTAATGAGGACGCCACGCCCAGCACGAGTTACCTGTTGGAGCCGGGCGCGATGGCGTTGGAAGCGCGCAGCCCGGAAGGAGTGGTGCAATGGCAGACGCTGCTCGACCCGGCGGAGGATGTGCGCGGGTTGCCTCCCAACCTGGACATTGTACGCGTCGAACGGCAGTTCGGCGAAGGCGGCAACTACATCATGCGCGTGTCGGTGGCAGAGCCGGACGATGGTGAGTACATCTGGACGTTTGAAAGCGTCGAAGTCTTGCTGGGCGACGTACGCTATGCCGAGCGTACGCTGGCCGACGGCAGCGTAATCAGCGGCTTCTACGACCCGCAGGGACAGTTCAGCGAGTGGGATGGGACGATGGTTGTGCAGGGCAACACAGTGACCTGGGCGCTGGACTCTGGCGGTGAGCTGCCATTCAGCGCGCGCAGCTTCACCAGCGCCTCAGCGGGCGACGAGACCGCACAGTATCCGGTGGACCTGATGCAGCGCCTGTGGGAGGCCGCACGGGCGGGGTGCGGGTAATCAGAAAGGCCT
>JBHHUI010000552.1:0-2878 GCA_046753805.1 Anaerolineales bacterium | reverse complement strand
AAATCGCTGCCAGCGTCGGTCAGGAGCATATCGCGGCTGCGGCGGAGTTCTTCGTGACTTGTCTCGACACCAACCGATTGCGGCAATTGCTGCATGCCCGGGGTGAAGTCGTCGAGCAACCAGCACTGACGCTTTACGCCACGACTGATGCGTTGCTGGCGACCGCCAATTTGGCTACGGCCGCCGAATTGCTTGGATACGGTATCTGCTACATCGGTGCGATACAGCGTGTAATGGAGAACCTGATTGAAATTCTGGGTTTGCCCGCCGGCGTCTGCCCGTTGGTTGGCATGTGCATCGGCGTTCCAGCCTCGCGGCGGGAGTTGTCGCCGCGACTTCCAATCGAGGTGTTGTTCCATGAAAATCAGTATCGGGAACTTACGGCCAATGAAGTGCAACGGTGCTTTGATGCGATGGCGACGGTTACATACGATGGTGGATGGCCGAACGTGTTGAGGAATTCCTTCACGCCCGGCGGGGAGTACGAGGCGCGCGAGCAGCACTGGCGCAGTGCGTTACTACGGCAGGGGTTCCGGCAATGAAGCTCTCACTACAGATGCACTCACTGCAAACCGCCGGCGAGTGGATCGAACTGGCGCAGCAAGCCGAGGCGTGCGGGCTGGCGGAAATACACCTCGCCGAGCGCATCGACTTCCCGTATGCAACCTGGCCGACGCTCTTTCTCATGGCGGAGCACACAGAGCGCATCAGGCTGGGCACCGGCGTCACGAATCCATATAGCCGGCATCCGGCCTTGACGGCGAAGATGGTGGCGCTACTCGATCAGTATAGCGAGGGACGAGCAACCCTCGGCATTGGACAGGGTGACCTCTGGCAGTTCGATCAACTCGGTATTGCGCACGGTCGCCCACTGCAAGCTCTGCGCGAGGCCGTGATGATGATCCGCCGCTTCCTGTCGGGCGCCGTTGACGAGTTTGCGGGAGACGTGTTCTCCGTTCCAAATGGATATTCGTTTCCGTGGCGACCGTTTGAGGGGCCGCCGCCCATATTTGTCGGCAGCCGCAGCCCGGGCGGCATGGCCATCGCGGGTGAGGTGGCCGATGAACTGCACCTGCCGAATTGCGTCGCGCCTGAGTTTGTCGCGCTTGCCCAAAAACAGTTGCGCACTGGAATGGACCGCGCCGGCCGAAATGGCGACCTGATCCCGCTGGCCAGTTCCCCGCAGTTAGGCTTGAGCCGCGACCGCGAGGCAGCGGTCCGGTTTGCGCAGGAGCGCATCGGCGGATTTATCGAATGGATGGAACTGCCGCGCCAGTTGATGGGCATTGACGACGCCGAAACTGGTCGTCTCGCACAGGCGCGCCGTGACGGGGATACTGACTATCTGTACCGCAATGTGACGCCTCGTTATCTGGAAGCGTTCGCCGTCGCCGGCACTCCGAGCGATGTGATTGAGCAATTGGAGCGGCTGGCCGACATGGGCATTACCCACGTGACGCTCAGCGAACCGGGCCCGAATCTTGACGAAGCGCTGGGACTATTGCGGACGGAAGTATTGCCGCACTTTAAGCAATAAAGGATTGGCGATGGCGGAACTCCAAATTGTCGGAAAATCTGTACGCCGAATAGACGGTTACGAAAAAGTTAGCGGGACCATTCGATATGGCGTGGATTTATCCGAGCAAGGTATGTTGTGGGGCCGCACTTTGCGTAGCCCGCATCCGTATGCACGTGTGATCTCCATCGACACCTCCAGGGCCGAAGCGTTAGCGGGCGTTGCAACGGTTGTGACTGCCGCCGACATTAAGGGCACGAACCGACATGGAATTGAGCGCCGGGATCAGCCGGTGCTAGTCGCCGTTGGCGAGTACGTCAGAATGCTCGGCGACCCGGTGGCCGCGGTCGCGGCCCGTACCAAGGAGATCGCCGACGAAGCTCTTGCGCTGATAGATGTCGAGTACGAGCCGCTGCCCGGCATCTATTCCATGCACGCCGCGATAGCCGAGGGGGCTGCGCAGCTGTATGCCGATACCCCAAACAATGTCATTACTGACTATTCTGACTCACGGGGGGATGTAGACCAGGCGTTTGCAGAGGCTGACGCGATTGTGGAGGGTGAATTCATACTTCCGCGCCAGGAACAAGCGTATCTGGAAGTGGAAGGTGGGTTGGCGAAGGTTGACGCTCAGGGCGTAGTCACTGTTTATGCGGGCACCCAACGGCCTGCGTTCATTCGAAAAATGATCCACGCTGCTTTGGACATTCCCGAACATAGAATTCGCGCCATCAGCCCGGCGACCGGCGGTGGGTTCGGCGGAAAGTCCGACCTGTCGATGCATATCTTGGTGGCATTGCTGGCAATCAAGACGGGCAAGCCCGTCAAGCTAGTCTGGACGCGCGAAGAGTCTTTTCTGATGCATCCCAAGCGCCACCCGTTCTGGATACGCGCCCGCCTGGGCGCGCGCCGCGATGGCACGCTCACCGCGCTCGAGGCTGAAATGCTTTCGGACGCCGGCGCGTACGCCTCGCATTCACTCATCGTCATGTTCGCGGCGTGCAGTTATCTGCCCGGCCCGTACGATATTCAGCACCTGCGACTCCGCGGTCGCTCGGTGTACACCAACAACCCCATTTCAGGGGCATGTCGGGGGTACGGACAGCCCCAGGCCGTGACGCCTCTCGAATGTTTAATTGATTGGATCGCCGCCGATCTGGGAATCGATCCAGTTGAGATACGGCTTAAGAATGCGTTGAAACTGGGTGATGAACCGGGCTCGCCGCGCGTTGTATTGGATACACCCCCGACCCTGCCGCTTACCATCCAGGAAGCGCTGGCGGATGCCGGGGATTTGCCGGAACCATCGGGACCGAGAAAAAAAGTTGGGCGTGGGATTAGCTGTGCCATGCCGATCTTCGA
>JBHHUI010000551.1:0-2893 GCA_046753805.1 Anaerolineales bacterium | reverse complement strand
TGGCACAGCTTCTCAGGCGAAGCGGTCTACGCGCACCTGCTCGGGTGGCGGCTGGCCTATCCCAGTAATGCGGCCGACGCCGTCGGCCTGCTGCGCACGGCGTTGCGCGGCGACGACCCCACGTTTTTCTTTGAGCACCGCGCGCTGTACGACAGCGCGCCGGGCCGCGCGCCCTATCCCGGCGATGCGTACTGCCTGCCATTCGGGCGGGCGGCTGCGCTGACAGAGGGCGCTGAGCTGACCGTCGTCACCTGGGGCGCCATGGTCACGCGCTGTGTGGAGGCGGCGCAGGCTTCCCCCGGGCGGGTCGCTGTGCTGGACCTGCGCACCATCTCGCCGTGGGACTGCGACGCTGTGCTGGCGAGCGTACGCCGGACCGGCAAGCTGCTCGTGGTGCACGAAGACACTCACACCGCCGGATTCGCAGGCGAGATCGCGGCAACCGTCGCGGCGGAGGCTTTTACGGACCTGGACGCACCCATCGAACGCCTCACCATGCCGGATATTCCCATTCCCTTCAACGCGGGACTGATGAATGCGGTCTTACCGAGCGTCGGCGCCATCCGGGCTAAGATGCAGGCATTGCTCGATTGGTGAGCCCGAGAATTTACGCGAATCTAATGTGGCGCGTCGAAAATGCTGCCGCGAAAGTAACCCAGAGAACACCTAGAGAATTCGGGTTGAATCCCGAGCAAATCCAGGACAGGTCTCTGTGAATGGCTCCGTGTATCGCAGTAATAATCCGCTCCGTGATAGAATCGCACAAAGCGAAGTTGGAGATAGCGTATGACAACGACAGATTACATATTCGAGAGTTCCGAAGCGACGTTTGAGTTTGACGTAATCAAACGATCACACGAGACGCCGGTAGTGGTGGATTTCTGGGCTGCCTGGTGTGGCCCCTGCCGCGTGCTCGGGCCGACGCTGGAACGGCTTGCAGCGGAGGCCGATGGCGCGTTCTATCTTGCCAAGGTGGACGTTGATCAGAACCCACAACTCTCGATGCGCTACGGCGTGCAGGGCATTCCGGCCGTCAAAGCGTTCCGCAACGGCAAAATCGTCAAAGAATTCGTCGGTGCACAGCCCGAGCCGAAAGTACGCGAGTTCCTGAAAGAGGTCGCGCCGACTGAAGCAGACCAGGCGATTGAAGACGCCGCGAGCATGCTGGCAACGCGTCATTGGGGCGAGGCCGAGGAGCGCTTCCGGATCGTGCTCGACAGCCAGCCGGGCAATGCGGTGGCCGTGCTCGGGCTGGTGAAAGCGCTGGCGGCGCAGGGCAAGGGTGATGCTGCCCTGGCCTATATCGAGGACTTCCCCTCCAGCAACGAAATTCTCGAAGCGCAAAAACTCGCACCGCTTGCGCGGCTGATGTCCGAGGTCGAAAATGGCAATGGGCACCTCACCGAAGACGATCCCATCGACGCGCAGTACTGGCAAGCCGCACGGCTGCTGGCAAAAGGGCAACATGCCGCCGGGATGGACGGCCTGTTGGACGTGCTGCGCGTGAACAAGAAGTATCGCGACGGTGAACCGCGCAAAGTGATACTGGGTGTGTTCGCGCTGCTCGGCGAGGACGACCCGACCACGCGCGAATATCGCGACGAGCTTGCGAGCGTGCTGTTCTGAATTGCAGTTTTCGATTGCAGCATGTGGATGGGAGCCGGTCTTGCGCCGGCTCTTTTGTTTAATCGACGCCTATGGCGCGGACGAGCCGGACCAGTTACTCCATTTCGGGCGCAGGTCGCGCCACCAACTCGCGCGCCGACGCGCCGGATTGCGCGAGGCCCCCCAGCGCGAGGCCGCTCATCCAGATGATCTGCAGCGCCTGTAGCAGGACCGTGTATGAGGTCAGCAGGGTGCTGTCGAATCCCACGACGCTGAGCGGGGCCGCAATTGACGCGTTGTAGAGCCCGGGTTGCGAAGGGGCCGACGGCGGCGCCAGCGCCAGCGAGCCAAAAGCCATGGCGAACGTGTCGGGGCGAGACAGACCGGCGCCGAGCGCGTTGAGCGTGAACAAGTGGAACACCCCAAAAAACGCCCATGCGACAAGCGACCACAGTAGCGCCAGGGCCAGCCGCCGGCCGGAAGCAACGCTGCTCAACCCGGCGAGCATACCCTCTAACTGTGTGCGGGCGCGCGCTTCTGTGACGCGCGGGAGGCGTGCGATCCGGGTCGGCCAGCGCGCGATGACTTGACCGCGATGCCTGACGATCCAGAACAACCATCCAAAGAGCGCCACAATCACTGCCACAGCGCCCCCCACGGATACCGGCGACACGGTCAGTCCGGCGCCAAACGTCACCGCCAGGCCGAGCGCCGAGAGGCGCATCACCTGTTCGAAGAGACGCTCGACCACGAAACTGGAGGTGACTTCGGTGAGCGAGACTTCTGACGTGCGCGACAGCATGACAATGCGGGCTGCCTCGCCGCCGCGGAACGGAATAAAGATGTTGAGCATGTGGCCGGCATTGGCGGCGTTGAAGGTGGGTAGCCAGCCCGCCTTTTTTGCCAGCAAGGTGTGCCAGCGGCTGGCATATGCGGCCAGGCCGGCGATCAGCATGACCGAAGCCGCGGCCATCCAGCGTAGATCGGACTGCGCAAGCTGCCGCGCTACGGCGCGCAGGTCCACAAATATGGCGAACAGAGCGACGATGAGCGCGAGCAGGGCAAGGACGCCCCACAGTTGGCGGCGGGAGCGCGGTTTCAAGTAAACCGCGGCGATTCCGGTAAGAATCGTCCTCCGCCGACGTGGCTGCGAATTCCAGCGGCGATTCGTGTCATGTGTGCCCGAGAGGGAATCCGCGATTCACTTCGTCAGGCCGCTACAGGCACGCCGACAGTAGATTGTTTCCGGGCGGCTCGATTCGTGATGAGTTCTACAAACTCTTCGGCG
>JBHHUI010000550.1:0-2900 GCA_046753805.1 Anaerolineales bacterium | reverse complement strand
GTGAATCTCTTCCGCACGGCGACCCCGCCCGAACTGTCCGGCGCTGAACTCCGGAGTCACATTCGGCGTTGCCTGCTACAGGTTCGAGATGACATCGTCGGGATTATTCTATTCGGCTCCTACGCGCGTGGGGAGCAATGGCGGGATATCGACTGCCTGGTCATTGTCGAGCAGCTCGGAAGCGCTTCCGGCGACTGGGTTGAAACCGCCGTTGCATTGAGTAGTGCGGTTGCGCTCCCCCGCCTGGAAATCGTTCCTTACTCTCGACAGGGTTTCGAAAACGGCCTCGGAAACCACACGCCCTTTCTCCTCGACATTGCCGTGGATGGTGAACTCCTATACGACCGCGACAACGTACATCAACTTCTGGAGCAGACACGGCAGTACATCCAACAGCGCGGGATTCGACGCACCCGAACAGGAGGCTGGCAATTCCCGGTTCGATTCCGAGAGAGCACCGCCCTCTAGACCCGCCGCAATGAGGACTATGTCCGTCTCTGGCTCAGCGACGGCGCGCGCGACGCCGACGCCGCAGATGCATTACGGGTACGCGGGCTACATGACCGCAGTGTTTATCATAGTCAGCAGGCAGCGGAGCGCGCGGTGAAAGCGATTCTCGCCCGCCTGGGGACCTTTGAACGTTCGCATTTTGTCGCGGACGTGTTGAAGAAGCGACTCGCCGATGAGGAATTGGCAGCGTGGCGTGCACACTTGGAACAGGTCGCGGCCGTCGCCGAACGTTTGGAAAAACACGTCACCCGCGTGCGGTATATCATCGAAGACGAAAGCGGCGAGGACCTGTGGAACCCCGCCGATCACTATTCAGAAACCGATTCTGTTGAAGCGCAGGCGCAGGCCAATACCGCCCTCTCACTGGCAAGCGAATTCGTCGATTGGTGGTTTGGGCCGCACGCTTCCGCCCTCGCGTGAACGACCGCTACTCTCCGCAGTTTAGCAACAGGCGGTCTGCGACCGTTCGTCCGTCCTCAGCAAATTCATAGCGTTGCAGCGTTTGCGGTGAGTAGAGGCCCAGCTGCAGCACCGCTCCCACTCCGGCTTCCGGAGCGGCGAGCGGCGAGCGTTGCAGGACCAGGTCGCCGACCTCCAACCCGCGGGCTGCGCTGCCCCAACCATCGAACTGTGACGCTATGGCGCCGTCTTGCGCGAGCAGGTGAACAAACTCGGCCAGCGGCGCAGCAACCCGGCCCACCACGCGCCAATAGCTTGTCACGAGCAGTTCATCCGTAAGCGTCGCGTCGATCCCCAGCAATTCCAGTCCGGCAGCGTTCACAACCGGGAGCGCGACAGGCGCACCTTCCGGCGTGCGTGCCGCGCGACAAAGCTCATCGCCGTGCACGATGGAATCGATCAGCCCGCGCGCGTCAAAGAGCGCGTTCGGCAGGAGCAGCCCCGCACGAAACCGTGTGGCCCATGCGTCCGCGAGCAGATCGGGGCGGACGTCGATGTACCGCGCCGGTCCCGCACCAGCCAGCACGAGTGCATCGCCTCGTCCAGTCGACGAGACTGGGCCGCTGCTCCACTTCACGCGCGTCAGGTGAGGAGCCTGAATCCCCAGCTCCTCCGGCGTCATGTCCGACACGCGTCGCTCCGCGATGACCACCCGCTCCGGCTCCTCATCGGGATACGCGACGTTGTAGATCAGGATTGAGTATCCCGCTCGGCCATCCGGTTCGCGCTCGCGGAAGAAGGCGTACAGGTCTGGCTGCTCGTCCACGAGACCAAGTTGCAGACTCGTGGCGCTGAGGGCATACCAACCTGGCTCTGGCGAGTAGGGGTTGTACGCCATTACGTCGGGGCCGGACACGTGGTTCAGAAAGCCGGGCAGCGCGCGGTGGGCGACGCCATAGCGTTCCGGCAGCGCCGTACCAAAGTAACTGAGGTTGATCTCATCGACGCCGTTCGCATCCATCCAATTGCGCAAGGCGGGCAGGTCCTGCCCCCAGTCGAGGCTCGAATCCACCATCACCCGGTATCCGTTACGCGGCCCGCCGACGAGCGGATTGAAGTACGACAGGTAATGCGGGAATGTGAAGGCTGCGCCGGCGATGGCCCAGACAGCAAGCGCGCCGGTAAAAAGGGTCTGCAGGTGTCCGCGTGTGCGGGCGGCTGCGCCCGCCAGTACGATGAGAAACGGCACTAGCGGGAGCAGGTGCCGGAAGCCAATCGCAAGGTTGCCGGAGGCTGCTATGGCGAGAAAAAACAGCGCCGGCGCGAGCAAAGCCAACACGGCCCCCCGCGCCCGGCGGCCGTGCGTCGCAATTGCGACGCCCAGGGCCAGCAGCAGCGGCAGCGGCGACTTGACCAGCAGCGCCGCCGGAAAGAAATACCACCACCCTGTCCCCGAGCGCTGCCCGAAAAGGAAAGACGCCGTGCCGCGATTCACCCGGCCCGCAAAACCGAGCGCGCCCTCCACCAATTCCGGCGCGGGCGCCGGCCAGGGGAGTCCTGGTACAGCCCCCACTTTGAAGCGATAGATACCCCACAGCACCAACCCCGCCGTCAAGCCCGCCAGGAACAGGCTGCCCACCCGCCGCATGATTCCAGTCCCCGACGCGCGCGACGGCGTAAATATCACCAGCAGCGCCAGCATCGGCGCGACTGCCACGGCTGAATACTTGGTTGCGCCGGCTATTCCAAGAGAGATGCCGGCGACGAAGGCATAGCCCGCACGCCGGCCGCGCACCGCCCGCCACAACATCCAGCCGGCTGCCGCAGCCCACAGGGCCAGCAACAGGTCTCGGGTTGCGATACCGCCGTTCGCGATCAGGTTTGCGTCTGTCGCCGCCAGCAGCAATGCAAAGAGCCCACCGCGCCGCCCCCACACATCCGTCGCGAACCGGCCTACTACCGCTGCGAGCAGCAACGCAGCCCACATCACA
>JBHHUI010000549.1:0-2908 GCA_046753805.1 Anaerolineales bacterium | reverse complement strand
AGTACGGGCGCTATGTCATGCCGGCCATTCCCGTGCTGGCAGTTGTAGGCAGCGGAATGGCTGCGAGCTGGCTGCGGCCGGGGGCTGCGGAGCTGCTGCCGCGCGTGACCGGGCGGGTGTGGATGGCCGCGAGTGCCTTGGTGCTGGTCATATTTTGGGGGATCGGCCTGCAGCGCTATTTCACCGACGTGCGCATCATCGATTCCGAGATGGTTGCCACGGCGCAATGGGTGGAGAGGGAAACGCCGGCGGACGCGTTGGTGGCCGCACACGATATCGGCGCGCTCGGGTATTTCGGTGGGCGCAGCCTGCTGGATATGGCCGGGCTGATTTCGCCCGACGTTGTACCGTTCATCCGAGACGAAGCCCGGCTGGCTGCGTATATAAAGGCGCAGGGTGCTGCCTACCTCGTGACATTCCCCGGCTGGTATCCGCGCATCGTCGCGCGTCCCGAATGGCAGCCGGTGTTTAGCACCGGCGCCCCCCATGCCCCGGCCGCCGGTGGGGAGAACATGGCAGTATATGTGCGCGTCGAACCGTAATTGGTCAATGAAATTTTGTTTGCTGGCGATAGTACCCGTGTGCTATACTCGCCTCACTTGTACGTCTGGTCACAGGCGTAGGGGTGGGAGTCAGCCATGGAGAACAGAATCAAGCTTGTGATCGTTGACGATCACCCGCTTTTCCGGCAAGGTCTTCAGGACGTGCTGGGGATCGAGGGCGATATCGAGATCATCGAACAGTGCGAAGATGGCATCGTCGCGCTCGAACGCATAAAGGCGCTCCAACCCGACGTCGTTCTCCTCGACGTAAACCTGCCCGGCATGAACGGCATGCAGGTATGTCGGCGGGCCAAAGCCGACCGTCAACAGGCCGCGTTTGTTATGCTGACGGCCTACGACGACTCCGAACAAATTCTGCACGCTTTTCGCGCCGGCGCCTCGGCATATTGCCCGAAAGACGTCACCCCCACCAAGCTGATTGAGACCATCCGGCACGTGGCCCAGGGTCATTTCGTCGTGGACGATCAACTCTTTGACAAAGAGGGCATTCAGCGTTGGTTGAACAAGGAAGTGGAAGGCGTCGACCGGCCCTATATTGAAGACGCAAAAGAGCTTTTCTCGCCGCTGTCGCCACGCGAGATGGAAATCCTCCAGTACGTCACGCGCGGCATGAGCAACAAAGAGATCGCGCTGTCGCTGGGCATCAGCCACCAAACTGTAAAAAACCACATGACCGCTATCTTGCACAAGCTGGAAGTGGAAGACCGCACGCAGGCCGCCGTGTATGCGCTCCGGCACGGCTGGGTGCGATTGCAGGAGACAAAGCGGTAAGGGGAGAATAGATGGCCGCCGAAGGAACCATCGACCTCGACGAGTTGGTTGCGCAAACAAAAGACGAATATGAACGCACGCAACGCGAACTGAAAGAGATCGCGTTGATGGTGGAACAGAGCCGCGGCGAGGTGAATAAGCTCGCCAGCCGCAACGCTACCATCAACAGTCACCTCCACCAGATCCAAGAGCAATTCGAGACCGTCCCGCGCTCCGATATAAAGTCGACATATGATGCCGCCCAGGAAGCCCAGCAGCGTCTGTTCACGATGCGTGGGCAGTTGGAAAAACTCCAAAGCGACCAGACCAGCCTGGAACGATATGCCGCGCACCTGGAGGCAACGCTGGCCGCGCTCGGTACGCTGGGCGATACTCCAATCCTTACGGGGTCTGCGCAGCGTGCGGACGCCCCAACGCCGGATGCAACGACGCGGCAGACCGTCTTGCGTGTCATTGACGCGCAGGAAGCTGAACGGCGTCGTCTTTCCAGAGCCATGCACGATGGTCCGGCGCAATCGCTCACGAACTTCATCTTGCAGGCCGAGATCGTGCAACGGTTGTTCGATACCGAAGACCACAGCGGCCACAACTTTCCAGCGCGTGCGCGATTTCATATCGGAGTTGCGCCCCATGATGCTGGACGATCTGGGTTTGATACCGACGATACGTCGGTATGTCACCGCATTTGAAGAAAAGAGCGGACTTGAAACCACGCTGACGCTCACTGGTGAAGAGCGGCGTATGGAGAGTCACATCGAAGTCGTGGCTTTCCGTGGCCTGCAGGAACTACTCGCCAACGCCCGCGATCATGCTCAGGCTACGCGAATTCGGGTGACGGTCGACGTAGAATCAGACATGTGCCGGATTGTCGTTCAGGATAACGGGCGCGGTTTTGACTCCAATGCCATGGCAGACCAGCGGGCGCGCACGATTGGGCTTCCGACCTTGAGAGAGCGTGTGGAGTTACTCGGCGGGACCTTCGAAATCGAGAGCGCCAGTGGGCAGGGCACTAATGTTACGATTGAAATACCCATCGGTGCGGTTGTGCCACAGGGATAGTGTCGGGGGCATTTGTACTATTGAGCGGATTTTGACAGCTCTGATATACTGGAATAGCTTCTGTGTGAAGCAACCCACATTAGAAAGGAGGTGAAAACAAATGCTGAGTCTTCCGCGCGAGAAGGGGCAGGGCCTGGTCGAGTATGCCTTGATCCTTGTTTTGGTAGCCGTCGTCGTTATTGTGATTTTGGCCCTCCTTGGCCCGGCGATCGGTAACGTATTCTCGAATATTGTCTCCGCGATCTAGTCCACAGCACGGAGGCAGTGGAGTGCAATCTGGAATACGAGCCACTGCCCTGAAGTAGACGAAAGCCCCGCCGACCGGCGGGGCTTTCTCGTTCTATTTCCACGTTGTTGTTCACGATTAACGCGGGAGGATGGGTCACAGGGCGCACGTTCGTGGGCGGTCTAACCCGGCGCTCCGCTATCGCGTTAGTATCAGGAGGTTTGTGACGAACAGTTGGTACGCGCCGCCATCCTTCCCGCCGAAATAGACTTTACCGTCGGGCCCGACT
>JBHHUI010000548.1:0-2908 GCA_046753805.1 Anaerolineales bacterium | reverse complement strand
GGCGCGGGATGTTCTCCACCCACTGGCTGGCATACCAGATCTCGATATGCCACTCGAATACACGCACACGCACTTGTTTGCCCTTCAGGCCGCTCGGCACTGAGTAGGTGTTGTTGAGCACGCGCACCAGGCCGCTGTTACCCACACGGGGACGCAATTCGCGCATCTCCGGCCAGGGCTTCGCGACCAACAGTTTCATAACAGCTAATTCTTTAGCCAGGCGATCACCGCGCAGTGAATTGCGCTTCTCCATGATGTGCCACAGAAACGCTTCGTATTCATGCAATCTGCGGAAGTCGCGACTGCCCCGCAACAACAGATGCTGTTCGACGGCGCGCTTGAAGCTGCCATTCGCTGCTTCGATGTCGCCGTTTTCGTCGGGGCTGTTGACGTGGATCGTGCGCGGCTGCATCCCGAAGTGTGCCAGCAGCTGCAGGTACTCTTCGTTGTATCCGCGCTCAGCCAGACTCTGCTCGCGCGTGCCCGGTCCGAGCTTATGTGTGGCCGCCGTCGTGTTGTCCGTCTGGTGAATTGCCGGCACATGGCCCAACTTCACCAGCGCACTTTGCAAACCGGCACGCAACGCCAGCAACGACTCCGACTGCACCACGCGGCCCCATTCCCAGTTCGAGTATGGCAGCACACTGTGTAACAACATGTGTGGAAACGGCTGGCCATCGATCGTGATGCCCAACTTATTCATCCAGGTGCCGTCGGTCTGCAACACTTCACCCGGCCGGTGAATCTGCTCGAGTGTCAGCAGCTTGGTCCCATGCAAAGCTCGCCAGCTACTCACGCGTCGCTGCAACGTACGCAATTGCCCTTCCTGATACTTGCCGGGCTGTCGTTCACAGAGCCACTCAAACAGCGTTTTCGCTTCCAGCCCCGGCGCTCGCTCCAACATGGCTTCCAATTCGGACCAGTCCGCCGCAAAGGCGTCCGGGTGCGTACGGTATGTACGCGGTCTATCCAACTCGCCCGGCAATCGCCCGAGTCGTTCGTATTTGCCCACCGTCTTGCGACTGCGCAAATTCGCTTTGGCCGCTGCTTGCTCCTGCGTGCGACCTTTCTTTCGTTCTCTCATCGCAATCCTCACCTGGGCGTCCGTAGCGGTCATCGGCAACACCTCCCTCATGAGAGAGGATACCGAGGCCTGCTACGATGCCCCACTGGTGGGCGTTTCTAACTGTCATCGTGGGTAATTCTAACTGTCGTTGAGCGTCTGACATCTTTGTTCCCGGGTGAGCTGCGTGTAGGTCCTCATGAGTGCTCCTTTGACCTGGTCGTCGAGAAGCGCTCATGCTACCGCAGCTCGCCTCTCTTTTCGACCTTCAAAGTTGCACTTAGAAGTTGAATCCACATATTATTGGAAAGGTACTATTGATGATAACAGTTCCAGCCAGTACCGGAGGCAACGCGTCCCGGCAAGATGCAGCAACCCGTCGGGGCGGTGGAGCGCCTATGCCAGCTGGCGCAGGCGCTGCAGGGCGAATTCGCGCCGAACGCCCGCACCGGGGTCGTGGCTGGGCAATAATAGGTCAAAATCGAGGGCCGCCAGCTTGCGCATAGACTGGCGCGCGGCCTTCATATCGGGCGTAGACACTCGCATGGGCGCGCCGAGTTTGCCGCCCATGTTCATGAATGCGTCGGCGCAGATGAGCGCGCGGTCGCGCTTGTGCAAGAGCGCAATCTGTCCCGGCGTGTGACCGGGCGCATGCACAACGGTCATTCCTGCCACCCGGCTGCCCTCGGCCAGCGCCCCAACCCCGCGCACAGATACAGAAGCCTCGCGCAAACGCCCTTTGAATAACTGGAACGTCCAGTTGTTCGACGGAAGCTCCCGGTAGCGCAGAGAACCGTCGATGAGCGGGATTTCCGCTTCATGCGCCCAGATCGGCAAGATCGCCCAACGTTCCTGCAGGGCGTCCAACCCGGACACGTGATCGATGTGTCCGTGCGTCAGCAGCAGCCGTCCGAGCGGTTTGTCGCCGATGTAGTCGGCGATGACATCGGGTAACCGCCCGGCCATGTCCGGCGGACCCGCGTCGATTAAGGTCCATTGCGCGCGCTCTTCCACCAGCCATACCGCAACGGGCGCGGGCGGCACGAACGGGATTCTCAGGTCCCATAACAGATTGAGCTTGTGAATGTAGCGTGTGATGCGCTCGAATGTGGGCATGGCGTCCCCGAGGTCAGTGCTTGAAACGATATTTCACCAATGCTTTAAGAGTCGGCCACCCATCCAGCGGTGAGAGCTTCTTATCTTCATAGCGTGCGGTGTAGTTAATGGGCAGCTGGTGGATGGCGTACCCGGCGCGCAATATCTTGGCTGTGATTTCCGCTTCGACGTCGAACCGTTTGCATTCGAGTTCGAGCATCTGAAATACAACCCGCGTCATCATCTTGTAGCACGTTTCCATGTCCTGCAAACGCGTCCCATAAAGCACATTCGTCATCGCGCTCATGAGCCGGTTGCCGAACCGCATCACAGGGCGCTGGCTCGAGAGATCGCGCACCCCGTAGACGACGTCGGCCTCGCCCGCCTGGATCGGCTTAAGCATGGAGACAAAGTCGCCGGGATCGTATTCCAGATCTGCGTCCTGAATGACGGCCACGTCGCCCGCAGCTACGTTAAGGCCCGTGGCGACTGCGACGCCCTTGCCACGGTTCACCTTGTGGTGCAGCACGCGCACATCTGGTGCATTCGCCAGGCTATCCAGCAGTTCGCGCGAGCCGTCCGAGGAGAAGTCATCTACTAGCACAAGCTCGTGCGGGATCGGCACGGCTCGAACCCGGTTCACGATTTCGACGATTGTTTTGGCCTCGTTGAAGACTGGCATGATGACGGAGAGTTTCATAGCGCCGACAGCTGCGGGCCGCCCCCGTTTAGCCGGTCAATCGCCGTCGG
>JBHHUI010000547.1:0-2914 GCA_046753805.1 Anaerolineales bacterium | reverse complement strand
CCGCCTCACTGATGAGTTCGCTGCGCGGCCGCCGCTCGCGCGTCACAACTCCCGGGCAATAATGTTGCGCAACACCTCGGACGTGCCGCCGCCGTAGAGCAGAAAGCGCGCATCGCGAAAATAACGCTGCGGCGATAGCTCCATCGCAAAGCCGTACGCGCCGAATATCCGCGTTGCCTCGTCGGCGGCCTTTGCAGCGGCTTCCGTGGCGAACAGCTTAGCGATGGCCGCATGTTTGTTGCACGGCAGGTCTTGTTCCAGCCGCCAGGCTGCTTGGTACACAAGCAAACGCGCGGCCTCAATATCCACGGCCAGGTCGGCCAACTTGTGCTGGATGGCCTGGAATTTGAAGATGGGACGACCAAATGCGACCCGTTCCCGCGCGTAATGGAGCGAATCTTCGTACGCCGCCGAGGCAAGGCCCAGCCCCAACGCGCCCGTCATCACACGGATGTCGTTGAGAATGGCGCGCAAGTGTGCGAAACCGCGCCCGGGGGCGCCACCGAGCAGATTTTCGGCCGGTACCTTTACATTCTGCAGGGTGATTTCACAGGTCTCCTGCGCACGCGTACCGAGTTTGTCGATCTTCCGCTGTACTTCAAAGCCCGGCGCGCCTTTCTCCACCACAAACAGGTCGATGCCCTTGAACCCGGCCGCGGGGTCGGTCTTGGCCGCGACCGTAAAGAAATCCGCGATGCTGCCAGACGTGACCCAGGTTTTGACGCCGTTGAGCACCCAGCCGTCTCCATCGGGAACGGCAGTGGTCGTAATGGCGCCAAGGTCGGAACCTGCACCCGGTTCCGTCATGGTGATGGTGCCGATTTTCTCGCCGCGCAGCGCCGGCAGGAGCAAGCGTTCGTGCTGCTCCGCCGTACCAAAACGGAAGATGAAATCCGTCCCCATCAGCCCCTGCATCATGACGGCGGCGGCGAGGCTCAGATAGCCGCGCGCCAGTTCCTCGCACAGGATGGCGAACATGGTTGCGCCGGCCTCCGCGCCGCCGACGGATTCCGGATAGCGCGTGCCGAAAAAGCCGAGTTCGGCGCACTGCTGAAAAAGCTCGTGCGGAAAACGGCCTTCGGCTTCCATGGCTGGTACGCGAGGCGCCACCTCGCGCGAGACGAAGTCCGCCACGGCCTTACGAAACAGTTCGTGTTCCTCCGACATGGAGAAATTCATTACCCAATCCTCTACCTGCCGCTCAGCCGGCGAGCGCTTCTGCGGCCACCCGCGCTTCGGCGAGCACTGCGGCCAGCGCGGCCACAAACCCCTCGTTCTGTTCGCGCGTGCCGACCGACACGCGCACGGCCTCGGGCATGCCAAAAAGCGACATGGCGCGCACAATGTAGCCACGGCGTAACAGCGCGTCCACCATGTCGGAAGCTTCCAGTGGCGGGTTGACGATGCAGACGAAGTTGGCCTGGCTGGGCAGACACTCCAGCTGCAGGGTCGATATTTCGGAGTATAGGTATTCGCGCCCCTTTCGCACTACCCGGCGACACGCCGCTCGGTATTCCTCGTCGGCGATACTGGCCAAGGCCGCGCGCAGGGCGATCCCGCTGGAGTGAAACGGCATCTGCGTGTGGCGCACGTAGTCGGCGATCTCACTGTGCCCGACCAGGTAACCGACGCGCAGATTCGCCAACCCGGCGCTCTTCGAAAAACTGCGTACAGTCAGCACGTTGCGGCCATCGGCCACAAATGAAAGGCTGTCGGCGTAATCGCCGGCGTCCACGAAATCTGCGTACGCTTCGTCGAACACCACGACAACCTCCGGCGGCACTCGCTCTAAGAACCATTCTGCTTCGGACTGAGAGAGAACGGTTCCAGTGGGGTTGTTGGGCGAGCACAAGAAGATGATGCGCGTGTCGTGATCGATCTGCTCGAGCATGGCGGCAAGATCGTGCCGGTAATCCGGCGTTGGGTCCACGAAACGAGGCGTGCCGCCGCAGGCGGTGGTGAGAATGTGGTACATCGGGAACGTGGCGCGGCTCATGATGGTGTTGCCGCCCCGAAACACAAACGCTTGCGTGAGCATGCGCAGCACATCGGTGCCGCCGTTTCCAATGACAAAATTCTGCTCTTCGAGCGCATGCTGGTGGTACTCCGCCAGCTTGCGGCGCAGGTCCCGGTCAGCCGTACCAGGATAACGATGCGTTTCGGCCAGGGCGGATTTAATGGCTTCAATCGCAAACGGCGACGGCCCCGCCGGGGATTCGTTTGAGGCCAGCTTGACGACGCGTTCCAGCCCGAGTTCCTCTTTGACTTCTTCAATCGATTTGCCGCCAATGTAAAGCGGTACTTCTAGCAATGCCGGATTGATCGGGAAATTACTCACCTTGCGCCTCCAGTGCACGCAGCACACGTTCGGGCGTCATCGGCAGCCTGGTCATGCGCACACCCACTGCATCGTAGATCGCGTTCGCAACGGCAGCCGCAGTAGGCGTGCCGCCCATCTCGCCCACCCCCTTGGCTCCATAAGGGCCGTCCGGGTCGTCGGTCTCGACGATGATGGTCTCGATGGCGGGCATGTCCGCCGCCGTGAATAGCCGGTAGTGATGAAAGTCCGGGTTCTGAACCACGCCGTCGATTACGACAAGCTCCTCGGTAAGCGCATAGCCCAGACCCATTTGCGCGCCGCCTTCGATCTGTCCCTCGACGGCCATCGGATTGATGGCGCGACCCACGTCGTTGGCGCAGGCCATGCGCAACACGCGCACATGCCCCATTTCTACGTCCACTTCCACTTCGGCCATCTGGGCGCCGAACCCATAGGTGGCGGAGATATTGCCTTTGTAAGTGTGTTTGTCCACAAGCTGGGTCGGCGGATCGTACCAACCTTCGCCCAGGATCACCTGGCCGCCCGCGCGGAAATGTCGCTTGCGCACGACTTTGTCCAGCGCCACCGCAGCAC
>JBHHUI010000546.1:0-2932 GCA_046753805.1 Anaerolineales bacterium | reverse complement strand
CCAGGGATTGCATCTGCAAGTCGAAGTCCAGGTGGCTCTGCAACTGCGCCCCGACACGCACGAGCGCCGAAACAAGCCGGTTCGAGCGCTGCAGCGCTTCGGTTTGTCGCCGGTTGGCGTCTAAGAGCCGCACATTCTGGATCGCCGTCGCCAGATGCGCGCCGAATGTCGTGAGCAAGCGTTCATCGCTTTCCGTAAACGCGCCCGGCCGGCGGCTCTCCGCAATGATCACGCCGATCACTTCGACCCCCGCCTTGAGGGGAACGGCCAACTCGGAGCGCGTCTTGGGGTCAGCCTTGACATATTTCGCGTCCCGCTGTACGTCGCCAACGCGGAGCGCGTGGCCGGTTTCTGCTACATGTCCTATGATCCCCTCGCCGATTGGGAGATCGCCGAGTCGTACGCCCTCCGAGGTCCGGTACGTCGGATGCGCGTGCAAGACCCCCTCGGCGGCGTCGAGGAGTGCGATGCCAAAATTGTCGGGGTAGAGCGTATCGCCGACGATCGCCGTCGCTTGTTCGATCAGCTCGTCTTCGTTGTCGGCGTCCGCTCCGGCTACCGCAACCGCGTGCAGTACCGTGAGTTCGTCAAGCTGCTGCTTGACGGCATCAAACAGTTGTGCGTTGTGAAGCGCAAACGCCAGTGCACTGGCAATCTCGCGGGCAAGCGGGAGGCTCTCGGGCGCAAAGAAGTCTGGTTGGTCCGAGCTGATTTGCAGCGCGCCGATTAGTTCACCGCGCGACACCATTGGCACGCTGATGTACGCGCGCATTCCTTCCTTCAGCATTCGCCGCGTCACAACTGACGACTGCGTTTCGTTCGCCAGGTCACGGACGATGCTGGGAATCCCTCGGCTGAAGTCCTGCAAGAGATCAAGGTCTTCAATCGGGAACCGCGCGCCGGCTCCATAAGCTGTGTTTTCGTTTTCTGATTCGACAGCCAGAAACGTCCCCTCGCTTGCGTCGCTGCCAAAGGCGATGACATCCGCGCGCCAGCATCCAAACAAGCCTTTGATGTGTCGCACGACCGACTGCGCAATCTCTGCCTGTGTTTCGGCAGCGAGAATCGCGCTCTTGATTTGATTCATCTGTCGCATGTGTTCGCGACCGGCGCGTACCTCGTCCAGCAGGCGCACGTTCTCAATGGCGATGGCCGCCTGGGCGGCGAACTGCTGCAGCAGCGCGATGTCGTCTTCGTGGAATGGGTCCGAGCGGTCCGCGTCAAAACAGTTGATCACGCCGAGGGCCCGGTCGCGGCTCATGAGCGGCACACTCACGATGCGCTGGATGTACGCGCCGGCTGCAGAGCGCAGCCGGTGCGCGTAATTTGGGTAGTCGGTGATGCTCAGGGGTGCGCGGGCTGAGAGTACTTGCCAGGCGAGCCCCTCGCCATGCTTGAGCCGCAGCGCCAACATCTCTTCCGGCTGGTTGTGGCCGGCGACCAGAGACAGCGTTGCGCCGTCTTCCTGCAACAGCATCAGCCCCCCCATCTGTGTACCAATCAGCGCAGAGGCGCGCTGCACGATGGCGTTCAACAACTCGGGAAGCTGCCGGCGGGCGCTGATCTCAAGTGAAGTGTGGTAGAGCGCTTCCATCGCGTCTGCGCGCCGCTCGAGCGCGCGCTGCGTGCGCACTTGTTCGGAAACATCGTTGGCGACCACCACCGCGCCGGTCTGTTCGCCCGAGGAAGTGAATAACGGCGCGGCGTTGTAACGCACTACAGTATTGCGGCCGGTGACAGTTGTGATGGGGACTTCTACTGCAAATGCATGTCCATAAAACAGTTCCTTAAACAGGTGATCGATGCCGGCTTTGCGATAAACGTCGGAGTCGCGCAGGTTCAACTTGCCCACAATCTCGTCGCGCAGGGTCGGTCCGCCGATGAGCTGCAGATACGCCGCGTTCAAGTCAACCACAATTCCGTCCGCATCGGCGATGAGAATGCCGACCGGGCTTTTGTCGAACACGGTCCGGAGCTGAACGTCCAGCGCGGCTGATTCCAGATGCAGCCGGGCGCGTTCGACAGCCAGATTCACGATCTGCGCCAGCGACATCATCATTTGCAGGTCAGCCCCGTCGAGCGGCTGGCTGCGCGGGGTTTCGATATTGAGCACGCCGACTACCTCACGACCGTCGAACAGCGGCACGCAGACTTCCGACTGGGTGCCGTGTTCCGCCAGCAGGAACTCCGGTTCTGCTGCGACATCCTCGAGTAGCCTCGGTTGGCCGGATTCGACGACGCGCCACATGACGCCTTTCCCGCGCGGGATGTCGTCTATGACCGAGCCGTAACCGACCTGATGTTGCAGCTTTAACGCGTCGCCCTGACGTAGATAAGCGCTCACGTGTGGATAGGCAAAAACCTCCGCGACGGATTCCACCACGGTGCGAAGGATCGCGTGTACGTCCAACTCCCTGGCAATTGCGGTGCGGACCTGATCCAACAGGTCTCGTTCTTGCGTCTGTCGCTGACTGGCTTCCAGCTGGTCGGCGTTTCTGCCCGCATCCGGGTTCAGCGCGCCGACAATCGCAACCACGTCCCCGTCGTCGTAGATGGGCGCGCCCTCAATCGTCAGTCCCACCAGACCGGCATCGCTGTTGCGCAGTCGAAATCCACCTTCTCCGCCTTCTGGAACGAGCTGCCACGTTGCGCGCGCGGCGGGACTCTCTGGCTCGTCGGAGGCGTTCAGCGCAGCGGCAAAGAGCGCCTGCGCCGGCTGGTTCGACCAGCAAATGGTTCCATCCGGATCAGAAACGACCAGCGGTAGAGGCGCCTGTTCGAGCACCAGCGTTGCCAGTCGTTCGGGTAGAACTTGATATTGATGAGCACGCGGGCGGGTCGGTCCGGACATGCTCGCCTCCTATTCGGGCGCCGAGCGGGCGCGCCTGCTCTGGGGCTGCGAAACGCAGGCAATCGTATCAGCCACTTCGCC
>JBHHUI010000545.1:0-2932 GCA_046753805.1 Anaerolineales bacterium | reverse complement strand
CCTACGCCTGCAACCACCACAGCGGCGACACGCAGGCAGCGCTGCGCTATGTGCAGGCGCTCGGCCAGGCGGCCACTGCGTATTCCGGCGAAAACGATCACTGATTCCGGACGATTGCGATCACCTGTTCCGGTCGTATCCGATCGCTCATTCCGGACGATTGCGATCGCGCGAGAGCGAAGCGTCGCTGGAGTAGACATCATACATTCAGTTGACGCTGGAAAGCAATGGGGAGTGGGTTTTTCTCATGGATTCTCCTTGTAGTTCGAGACGGTAGGCGTTGTGGATCAGGCGGTCCAGCACCGCGTCCGCAATCGTGGGGTCGGGGATACGGCTATGCCAGTCAGCCACGGGCACTTGTGTAGCGACGATGGTGGCGGCGCGGCCGTAGCGGTCATCAAGCACTTCCAACAAGTCACGTGCCTGGCTGCGCGACAAGGGGTCGCGCAGCCAGTCGTCCAGGATCAGCAAGTGAGTGCGGGCCAGCGCGCGCAGCAATTTGGCATACGAGCCGTCTGCATGCGCGAGTTCGACGGACTGCAGCAGACGGGAAGTGCGCTCGTAGCGGACGGAGAAGCCGGCGCGGCAGGCAGCGTTGCCCAAGGCACAAGTGAAGTAGGTTTTCCCGGTGCCGGTGGCGCCGAGGACGAGTACGTTGAGGTGGCGCCCGACCCACTCACTCTGCGCCAGTTCAAGCACCTGCGCCCGTTTGAGCCCGCGCTTCGCAGCCAGGTCCAGGTCTTCGATGGTCGCGGGGAGCGGGAAGTGGGCAGACCGGAGGCGTCGGCGTAGGCGGTTATCCGCTCGTCGGGTGCACTCGATATCAACCAGCAATCCGAGACGCTCTTCAAAGGCAAGTTCCGCGTAGTGGGGGCTTTGCAGCTGTTCTTCCAAAGCGGCGCGGAACCCCCTGAGACCGAGTGCGCTGAGTTTGTCAAGCAATGGTTGCGTGAGCATGATGAGGCGCCTCAGTGGTAGTAGGCTTCGCCCCGGATGTTGGCGTGACTAGAGAGCGGGACGGCGGCAGGTTCATCCGGTTGCCTGCGGTCGAGTTGAGCATCCAGAATGTTGCGAACGCCTTTGTAGGAGTGGATGCCGGCCGCCAGGGCGCGGCGGCAGGCGGCCTCGAGACGCTCGTCGGTGTAACGCTTGCCGAGACCGAGGATGCCCAGACAGGTGCGATAGGCCTGCTGGGGGTGCTTGCGAGCGGCCAATACAGCTTCGATCAGTTGGGCGGTATGCGGGCCGAATTTCTCCGCCCAGCGCAGGAAGCGCTCCGGCGACCACTCACTGTACGCGCGATGTGCGGGTGGCATGTGCTCGGGACGCGTGGAGAAGCGCCCTAGGGCGTGGGAGCGGGGATGAGAGGCCTGCCGTTCGTGCTTGTAGAAGATTTCGACGGTGTTTTCGGTGGCGCGCACGTCGACTCCCTTGCGGATGAGCGTGTGCGGCACGCTGTAGAAGTGCTTGTCGAACTCCACATGGTAGTCGATGTTCACTCGTGTCTTCTTCCAGAAGGCGAATTCGTAGGGTTGCGCCGGTAGTGGCTGGAGCGCGGGTTTGTCCAGCGTTTCAAACAGTTCCCGACGTGACTGGCCCAGATGCTGCATGGGACGGTCGTTGAGTTGGCCCAGCAGCTCGCCGATGGCACCGTTGGCCTCGCTCAGGCCGAACAGGGTGCGGTCGCGCAGCCGAGCGAGGATCCAGCGCTCGGCGACCTGGACGCCGACCTCGACCTTCGCCTTGTCTTTGGGCGCCCGCACGCGCGCCGGAACGACCGCCACGCTGTAGTGCTGCGCCAGGTCGTGGTAAGTGGGGTTGATGTCCGGCTCATAGCGGCAAGGGCTCTTCACGCCGGCTTTGAGGTTGTCGGGAACCAGCACTTCCGGCGTACCCCCGAAGAAAGAGAAAGCCCGCACGTGAGCGCCGATCCAGTTGGGCAGGTCCTGCTGCCAGTGTGCTTCAGCGTAGCCGTAGCTGCTGGCGCCGAGCACGGCCACGAAGAGCTGCGTATCGCGCACTTCGCCGGTTTGCAGGTCGACGACGGGAAGCGTCTGCCCGGCGTAGTCGACGAACAGGGTCTCGCCAGCTTTGTGGCGCAGGCGCATGGGAGGATCGAGCTGTTGTGACCACCGGCGATACAGGTCGCAGAACTGGCTGTAGCCGTAACCGTTTGGATATTCGTCGCGGTACTCGACCCACAACAGGCGCAGCGTCACACCTTTGCGACGCAGCTCGCCGTGGACGTATTTCCAATCAGGCAGCGGAATGCTTTGCCCACCGGAACGCACGACCTCGGGAAAGAGACATCGTTCGAGTTCGGCCTCGGTCAGGTCTTCCGGCAGGGGCCAACTCAGGCCGGCCAGCCTGGCACGTTGCAGGTAGTCACTGACCGTACCTGGGGAGATACCACAACTACGTGCGATGGCTCGGTGTGAGCGTCCGGCATCCCATTTCAGACGCAGGATTTCGCGGATGTTGCGCATGGATAACCTTTCCTTCGGCATGACTCCCTCCTATATTGAGTAGAGGTGGATCATGCCTGCACATGATGAGATTATCCAGCGCCGTTCGCTGTTCGCGGTTCAACGAATCTGCCGACACGAGCGATCGGAATGCATCGGAATCGGTGATCGATTTACGTCGGAATCGGTGATCGATTTGGCCTGGAATCGGTGATCGATTTGCGCCGGAATCAGTGATCGATTTAGCCCGGATTACGCACCAAGAAGCCCAGACACATCTTGACAGGGCAATTAAGCTTCTAAAATCATGGACGACACTGGAATTCGCGCTTGACGCATGACATCAATATGCCGCCCAACATGCGCCTCCACCTGACCCGCCTGCGGCGGTAGCAATTCGGCGGCTCATGCGTTGGCGGTGGTGCTGGTGATTGAACGTCCGCGCGCTCGCCCGGCGGGCAGGTGAG